>DASSVK010000054.1:0-85166 GCA_035706205.1 Nitrososphaeraceae archaeon
ATCTTTTTCTTGTTTTGCAAAAGATAAATCATAGGAAGACAAAAACAATATACTAGTTACAAAGGATAAAACAATAGAAAGATATAGAATTTGGATATATGTATTCTTTTTTATTTTCATAGGCTAAAAGATAAAGATAAAGCTATTTAATAACTGTATTTAAATGTAAAGTATTACAAAAACTATTGCTCATATAGGCTATAAATTTTATCATATCTAAAAAAACTAATTTAATATCATGTTTAGAAAACATTATATTTTGAATATTCATCTATTCCATGATTAAAAAAGATGAAATTTTATTCATTATTATAATTTACGAGTGCAACTTACACGGTTAGCTAATTAATAGGGAATAAGACAGAAATGATAAATTTACCCTTCTTATTGTTCAATATTCCCTTGAAGGACATATATCTTTTTTATTTTATTTATTTTTGGAACTGAAATAAAAAAGTTATCTATTTTTAAAGTTCTATATTAAATCTAGTGAATAGGTTAACATTGTTTACTTTTAATTATTATATAATAGGAGTTGGTATGAAAAAGTGTCTAATAAACGAACTGTTATAAGTATAAACAAATATTATTATTATTATGATAGATAAAATTGTATTTTGCATTTTGTGAATCATGTTATTGGTTTGTTATTATTCTATTAAAAAATAAATTCAACAATTTTAATCGTTATTATATTTGTAACAAAAAAAATATTGATATTGAAGCAATATAATTTAAAATATTACATCATAGGAAATTGTAATTTATCTTTAAATCGGGCCCGGAGGGATTTGAACCCTCGGCCTGACGCTTAGGAGGCGTCCGCGCTATCCATTATGCGCCCTTAGTCTGCGCTACGAGCCCAGAATGATAAAAATACACAAAGCATTAATTTAAGAGTTATAGTTATAAACTTCATTCCATAAATTTAATAGACTTGTATTAAATTTGACCTGAAAAATTTTTAGTAGAAATAATTAATATTTTAATATTTAATTGGCAAATTTACTCATATAAATTTATTCTAATATTAGAATAAAATTATTGAATGTAAAGATAATGTACAAAAAGCAAGAACAATAAACTTTTATAGCAGGATAGACTAGCCAATGCCTAAGTAACATTCTTTACTAAATAATGGTTACTAATTAAAATATATAAAAATGATATTAGTGTTTAGACACTTTTTTTAAATTAAAATTAATAAAAAGCATATTTAATTAATATAGATATATTAGTAATAAAAAGGTAAAGATTATAAATAAAGTAATAGTAAAGTTATATAACCATTACCATTTAGATAAATTTTGATATCATACAACAATTTAGGAATTCAAAATAATAGATCAAAAATGAACTATTAAACAAAAAATAATAGAAGGAGTAAAAAAGAATTGGATAAATCATTCTATAAAAATTTTGTTATGGATTTTCTTCCAATACAGTAGTTAATATCAAAAAGTGAAATACAAAAATTAAAACAATAAATTTTAATTAAAAAGAGAGAATTAATATTTTAGCATAAAATAGATCAAATAGAAAAAAAATATTTTAAACGGAATATACAATGTGATTATAGTTTATATTGAAGAAGAAATAAACTTGCAAAAATACATAGGAGATATTATAACAAATAGTTTATTTTTTATTTTAGAAAAGTTTTCTAATAAGAGAAAGATTGTAAGAATATGTCTAGTCCAAATGATATATTAAATAGGTTATTTAAAGAAACTAAACTACAAGATAGACTATATCCAAAAAAAGATAAGGAAATTCAAGAGTTTGATTTAGAGGAAATCTTAAACACTAATATCTACAATGTGATGCTAAATAGACGTTCACAAAGAAAATTTGAAGCACGAGAAATAGAAGATTGGAAATTAGAAATAATTTTTGCTGCTGCCGATACTGCTCCTACAGCAGGTGGATTTCAAGGATTTGAAATATTTCATATTAAAGATTCTGATATAAAGTTAAAATTGGTTAGTGCAGCAAATAATCAGCCATATGTAAATGCTCCTCTAGTATTAGTATTTTGTATGAATCCAACAAGAGTTAAAATGAATTTTGAACCATATATCTTGAAAAAATTTTCAATTCAAGATGCAACACTAGCCGCAGCATATGCACAGTTAGCCGCTCATTCACTTGGTCTTAGTTCTATTTGGATTGGGATGATTGATGAGAAAAAAGTCATGGAAGCAATAAGTACTGATCTTATTCCTTCATCTATTCTATGTATTGGTTATCCAAAAAAGCTTTTACAACCTAAACCAAAAAGAGCATTATCTGAATTAATTCACGTGGTATAACGATCTGCATAAGTTTATTAAAAAAGATATTAATGGTTGTAATAGACATTTTGCTAAATATATAAAAAAATAATTTTTATTGAAATTATAGAATATATTGTATTCTGACTATTTATTCTGGGCATAACCATTCTATAACCCTTTCAATATTATTACTCTTTAAATCGATACGAATAGGTCCAAGAGGAGACTCGGATTCATCTTCAACCAACACCATGACTGCTTTAGTTGCTACTTGTTTGTTAATATAAAACCAAGTAGAACATTCATATAAATTAGAAAGTAATAATTTACGTAATACAGATGTAATGTATCTGTCACGAGCTTGATTATAAATTTTATTTAGAACTTCCAAATTCTTAGATCTACCAATAATACGATCTCCATACCTAAATTCCAACTTTATTCCTTCTAAAAGAGAATTAATACTCTTGATTATTATATCATAAGATTCTGTAGGATTAACTTTACAAGATACTTCTATTTCTATTTGTAGATTCGGAAATTTCGTTTTTCTAATATTTTACTGTAATGCTTTATCCACTTAATGAAGATATCCATTTTTTTGCTATAGATTTAGCCTTATTCTTTAACTGCTCTATAGTTATTTCATTATTAGATATCATTTCATCTGCAAATGCTATTGCTTCACTTACTCCAACAGATAGTTCTCTTTTATCTCTGATTAAACAATCTGAAAGACTAGAAGGAGCATCCATTCTAGATCGTTGTTTTAAGTGTCTAAATCTAGTTAGTATTGATCCATGTATTGCTAGAATTTTTACTATTCCTATTGTTTTTAGTAATTCTATTTCATGGATACTTCTTATACCATCAATTATAAATTTGTCAAATGAGGAATCAAAATATTTTTCATTTATTTGATTAATTACAAGTTGAGCTATTGCACCTGGACCATGTTTTTTTCTTAAATCTAACATTAGATTTCCTAAATTTTTATCATTTAATTCTAAGTTTTTTCTGTTAGCTTCCATCCTAATACAATCGCCCATATTTATTAAAATAAAACCTTCATCTTTTATTGCTTCTGCTACTGTCGATTTTCCTGCCCCAGGCATACCTGTTAAACAAATTATAAATTTTTGTTGGATATACTCTTCACCATAATTATTGTAAAATTAATTGCAGGTATTTTATCAACTTTTTCATCATAGTAATATAAAATCAAAATAAAAAATAATAATAATCATCTCAAAGTAAAAATAATTTTAAATGCTTTCCAGAACTCTTATTTAATAATTATGAATTATCAAATTTTTGATTTAGAAAAGGTGATCTCAACAGTCCCTAATTCAGCATACTTTAATAATTTTTTGAACGTAGAAACTATGGAAGTGGGTATAATAAATTTAAAGAAAGGTCAAAAAGATACCCAACAACCTCACTCATTTGATGAAATTTACTATATAATAAGTGGAAAAGGAACAATAGAAATAGACGGAATTAGAAATGATGTTAATCCTGGAAAAATAATTTATATTCTAAAAAAGGTTCACCATTCATTTCATGCCATTAGTGATAAAATAATTGCCTTATACATAATATCAGGCTCTTTCTGAAACTTGTATAGACTACAACAACAATTAAAGTTAGACAATTAATTAACTGATAAATAATAATATTATTAAAAAGAAAAATACAAATAAGATAGAATTTCCTTCATTATTATGCCAATAACAGATGCTACTAAAAAACAAATAGCACAACAGCGGAGATTATTTTACAAGATTTGTTTTAAATGTGGAGGTAGAAACCCTCTTTCTTCTGAAAGATGCAGAAAATGCCATAGTCACAATATGAGATTGAAAAATAGAAATATTGGAGCTAAAAAATAAATTTAATAGATTTTTTTATATTTTCATTTATTAAATACTTTTTGATTTACCGACCCTGTTAACTCAAGGATAAAGTGATATGTATGTCTACTTTTATATTAAGTTCTGTGGTCAATTTTAGAAGAATTTTTCAATTTATTTCATAAATTTTCCTTAACTTAACAGAGCAGATTTACCAATAGTTAGCTTTAATTTTTTCAATAGCTCTTTCATGCTCAGGTCCTTTAGCCCTTGCAAACTTCTCCATTGATGCAAGTGGTATTCCACCTAATGTTCTTGCCAATGTAGAGAAGAAAGTATTTTTGACGGTATTGTCTCTACCTACTTTTGACATAAACTTTTGTATTCCATGCTTAAAATTGTGTTGCCATGTCTTATACATTACTCCTAATTTTCCTGGATCCATTGTGTTCTCAATGTCAAAGAAGTTAGACTTTTCAAGTAATCCAATTGGAACAAATGTGAGAGGAGTTACAGTAAATTTAGAATCTGGTTGTTCTGTTTCTAGTTCATGAATAAGTCTAATTGTTTCCCAGCTATCATCCATAGTCTCATCATTATCTAATCCCATAATCAAAGTAAATGCAGGAACCCAATAATGTTCATTTAAGGTTTTAACCCCTTCTTTAACTACCCAATGCCATTCAGCAGGTTTAAATGGTGCTAATTTTCTATCAGCATATTTCCCGATTAATCGTATGCTACCTGTTTCAAATCCACATTGTATACCAATGAAGTTATTAGGTCCAGACTTAATTATCTTTGAAACATTAGGAACGAGTCTTTCATCAGCTATAGCACCTGCCAAGGTTCCATGTGTTGGATTAGTATGTTCTATTCCTGTATCCATAATTCCTTTAAAAAGCTCTTCAATCGCTTCTCTATTAGGGGCCATATTTTTTGTAGTTCTAGGGTTTAGACCATAAACAAATATATCATCACTTTGGATCCATGCATTTTTAAGACCACCATATTTCATGTTAATCTCTATTTCTTTTTGTACTTTTTCTATCGGATAATATCTTAATGGACGTAAAGTAACATCGCAGAATTTGCAACCACGTCCGCAACCTCGCATAACTTCAATCATTCCATGCATACTTGGCTTAACTATATTTGGTATCTCATCTATAGATGGTTCATCAGAATAATGAATAAATCGTCCATGATATTTTCGATCTCTTTTGAGAAATTCTTTAACTTCAACTTTAAATTCACTTTTTTTAAAAGGATTTGCAGTTTCTAAATCTCCCCTAATTACTGCATCAAAAAATCTTGCTCCAGCACCATCTATTTCTGGTCCTATGCCTCCAAGATCTCCTTCAACAATACCATAAATCCCATATTCCTCTATTTTAGCAGGATCATAGTTATATTGCCAAGTGCCTGATGCACCAACTATTACCTTTGCTTTACTATGGTTTTTAGTTTTAGCCGCATTTATACGCATATGCAATTCTCTATTATAAAACTCATCATAAGACATCATCTTTCTTCCAAATGTAAAAGTCATAGTTACAGGACCCATTCCTAATGGATCCATTTCATATGTACCTACAACTTCAGTTTCAGGGCCAATAAACCGATCTATATAATCAGGATGAGCAACAACAACATCCTCTGGATTATAACCATCTCGGAGAAGAGAGGATTCTATTTTTCTCAAGCCATATGGAGCATAATGTGCTATACCATTTGTATGTCCTATAGGATTACAAATAAAATCAAAGAGAATTCTAGGAGTCACTTGATTTTTTAAAATGTAATACCAGAATGAATCTTTAGTTCTGTTGAAATCCAATGCTGGAGCACAACCAAAAAAAGATGCTAAAGATATTCCACGATAAGGAGACATTAAAGTACGATCAGCAGATAATACAACTTTTGGATATTTCATGTTAAACTAATCCTAATCATAGAATTTGAAATAGGGATGAATTTTAACTTTTCCCAACTTTCACGTTGATTTGTTTAAGGAATTATTTCCTGAGTTATTGAGGTGTTTATTTATTATTAATAAATATAAATTAAAATAATATATTTGATAATAGGAAAATTTCTTTATGGAAGAAAAATATAAGTGTAATATTTGTAATTTATTAATTGATATAGATGATATAGAGGACCATATTAAAACTCAAAATCATAAAGATTCACAAAACCAATACATACAAGAATTAAATTCACTTAAGACAAATGAGAAGATGACAAATAATTCATCTTATTACGAATGGAAAAAATATCAAAAATAAATATAAAGCTAAAATTTCTTAATGTAATCTATTATTAAATTTATTGCAATAATTATTAAGGAAAACGACAAAATTTTGCTCAAAATATTATCACTTATAAGATGAATTGATCTTGAACCTATTTGGGCACCAAAAAAAGATCCAATAGCTAGTACAATACCATAACTATATTCTGGATGTGCTAAAATTATATGAGTAATCAATCCCGTTATTGCACTTATCAAAAGTGTAAATTGTGCAGTGGGACTTGCATTAATCATTTTCATTTTATAAATTATAACCAGAATAGGTACAAAAATAATTCCACCTCCTACGCCAAAAAAACTTGATATAATTCCTGCTCCAAAATTTCCAAAAATCAAAATTAAGTAGAAAAGAGGCTTAGGAATTGTAACTATAGTTTTACTAATAATTTTATTTTTAAAAAATATGTATAGTCCAACTGATATTAATAAGATAGCAAAATAAATTTTAAATTCCTCTAATAATACTAAATCAGTAATAAACCCTCCAATGATTGAACCTGGTATAGCTGGCAAAGCTAACTTTATTCCTAACCAATAATTAACGTACTTTTTTCTTGCATATGTTAATGTAGATGAAATACTAGTAGCGAATACCGCAAGTAGACCAGAACTTGCAATAACAGATGGAATAAACCCCATATATGTCAATGCAGGAGTTATTATTATTCCACCTCCTACGCCTATTAGTGAACCTAGCATTCCTGCTCCAAATCCTATTATTATCAGAATGATAAAAAGGTCAAACAATTAAATTGATTCTCCTCTATCTGATTTTCATAGATATACAAGTTAAATGTTTATTCTCTTATGTTATTCTTAATACTAAGAGATTATGCTTGAAAGACTGACAAAATAATACAAAATCTAAGATTTTTATTTTTCTAAATAGATCAATAAAAAAATATTTTATTTTTAACTATTCATAATTCAATGAAAATTATTCCATTAACTTTGATTATAAAATATAAGTATATCATTATTTATCATATTGTTATTTAAGAATGAGAATTATATTAATTGGATATGGTGTTGTAGGTCAGAGTTTTACCAAATTGTTAATTTCTAAATTAGTAGATTTATACAATTTATATGGAATGAAGCCAAGAATTGTAGCATGTGTTGACAACAAAGGTTCTGCAATAGATACTTCCGGTTTAGATATACAAAGGCTTTTGGAAATAAAAAAAAATAAAGGAACAGTCGGAGAATATTATAATAATAACAAATCAAAATTGGAACCTATACAAATAATTGAAAATATTGACGCAGAAATAGTTATGGAATTAACTCCAACCAATTTGAAAGATGGTGAACCTGGCTTATCCCATATAATTTCTGCAATGAAGTATGGTAAAAATGTTATAACAGTCAATAAAGGACCATTATCAGTAGCTTTTTCATCTCTTATTGAATTAGCTAACTTTAATGGAATAAGTTTTAAATTTAGTGGAACAGTAGGTGGAGGAACACCTATTCTTGAATTTGCCAAGAGATGTTTAAAAGGAGATAGAATCATTTCCTTTAAAGGAATACTTAATGGAACAACAAATTATATCTTAAGTAAAATGGAAGAAGGTCTAACATTTAATGATGCTCTAAATGACGCTCAAAATAAGGGTTATGCTGAAGCTGTTCCTTCATTAGATATTGATGGATATGATGCTGCTGCTAAATTAGTAATTATGGCTAACTGGTTAATGGGAATGAAAGTTGCTTTAGAAGATGTTAACAGAAATGGTATCTCGACAGTGAAAACTCAAGAAGTTTCCGAAGCATTAAAAAAAGGAAATGCAGTTAAACTTGTTGCTACTTGTGAAAATAAAAAACTTGTAGTTAAACCTATTGAAGTATCTAAGTTAGATCCTCTATGTGTCAATGGTACTTTGAATTCTGTTACATTTTCCTTGGAATATGCTGGAAATCAAACTATAATAGGACGAGGAGCTGGTGGTATTGAAACCGCTAGTGCAGTATTAAGAGATATGATAGAAATACGAGATAACATAATAAATGGAAAAAATATGTCCTAATTTCTGCTAAAAAATACACTTTATGATTTCTAATTTAAATGTGAAAAGAATTATTTATTACCGTCATTGAAATTCTTTAAATTAAATGTATAGCGGAGAAAGGGAATTTCAGGTAATGACAGGAGAGTTAGCAACACTTCATGATCAAATAAATATAATCTCGAATTCTGCTAGAGAATTATCTATAATAACTAATTCAGTGTTCCAAGAACAAAATAATGATATTCGATCATCTTTAGAAATGATAAAAAATATTGAAAGTGATATAGAAAATATTAGAAAAAAAATAACAAGTAATGCAGTAGGAATTGAATATTTAATGTCATATAAAAAAGATGTCTTGAGAATTGTATATATTATCGACAAGTTCACCGAATACTTTAGTGGAATTGTATATAGAATATCTAACATAAAAATATCCATATTAAAACAAGCTAAATGTGATAATGATATAATAACACTAATTGAGAAAGTCATAGAATCTATTTACAAACTTAATGAAATGGCAAGAGCACTAAGTATAAATCATAGAAATATTATTGATCTAACTCATCAGATACAAAAATTAGAAGGAGATGTTGATTCAACGTACAGAAATAAATTAATAAAAACTTTTGATGGAACGGAAAATACCAAAGAATTAATTCTTTATAAAGAACTCTTGAAGCAATTGAAGAAATGGCAGACAACTGTCAAGAGGGTTCTGATTCATTCAAAATACTTGCTTTAAGTTTATAGATAATGAAACCTAAAAAGATACAAGGAGAACTTGTGGAAAATAGAATAATAGTACATGATATTGAAAATTCTCGAATTCTTTTTGGCAATGGCTATTATGGCAAACCTCTAGGAATTCCAAAACCAAAAGGAATCAATTTTGATGCTCCACTAATTTTGGATTTGATGGAAAGTTATTATTTAATCCAAATAGGAAAATTACAAATAACTTTAAATAACAAGGTATTATCCTTAAAGGAACTAAAGATAATTTGTAAAAAACAATATGACAATTTTGATCCAAAATATATAGTTTTTCAGAATTTACGAAACCAAGGATATGTTGTTTCTCCTGGAATAAAATTTGGTTGTGATTTTGCAGTTTATGAACATGGTCCTGGTATTGATCACGCACCTTTTCTTGTTCAAGTCTTAACAAAAGAAGAAATTATGACAGCTTCCGCAATCATTCTATCAGGAAGATTAGCAACTACTGTAAAAAAACTATTTATTATTGCAATACCTAAAATAAGAGATAGAACTGTTGAATTCATTGGATTTGAATGGTGGAGAGCATAGCGAAGGAATTATCCAAAAAATATAATAAAAAATTTATAAAAATAAAATTAAATAGACAAATGATATATATCTAATTTTAGAGTAACAATATTATAAATAAGAAGAATTTATCAGATTCAAGGACTTTAGACACATATGAAAGATAATATTCAATATAATTATATGTTATTAGGAAATTGCTATTTTGATATTATAATTGAAATATTCATTCTGTTAGAAGATTTCAGCCAGCATCATTGCTAATATTCATAACTCTTTTGTATAATCTTGGCTATTAAGCTTTAAAGGGTTAAATTATAATATTTGATATAACTACTAACTACTAAATAAGAACCGATAATTTGTTAGGTTTTGGTATAGAACTTAAGAATTAAGAATTAAATAAAAAATAAACTATTTGAATGATCACAAAGATAAAATATTCTTTTTATAATTTATCATAGATATGGATCGTATAAAGAGATTATCCACAGAACTATTAGAGAAATATTCAGATAGATTCACTACAGATTTTGAAGAAAATAAAAAAACCATTTTAAGTTTGGCTATAATCAGATCTAAAGTTTTAAGAAACAAGATGGCAGGATATATAACTTCTAAACTGAGACGAGAAGCTGATCTAGCAAGGAATGAAACCTCAAGTCAAATAGAAGAAGAAGGAGAAAGAGAAGAAGGAAGAGAAAATTAATCATTTTGATTACGCTAAAACTATTAGGTGGAATGATAAATGCGATTGGAAAAAACTCCATAGTCATTAATAAATCACAATCCACTCTTAAAGAGATTTTTGAAGAGTTAAAAAATAAAGCAAAAGATTCAAAGATAATAGATGAAAAAAATTTAATGATATCTGTTAACGGAGTAGATTCTTCCGTTATTGGAGGTAAAGATGCAATTATAAAAACTGGTGACATTGTTACGATAGTCACGATTGTTCATGGTGGCTAGGTAAAGAAATAAAGAAATTTGGTTTCTTTTAAAATAGGAAATAAGTACGTTTATTTTCATACAGTATTTTTAAAGGAAGCTAATTATTCTAACATAATTAACCAATTTAGAAATGAATTTCCCGATATTTTTATCCAGGGATTAAATTTTAATATCGTTTATAATTATGTACATCTTTTTGAGGTTTTAAAAATATCATCTCTAGCAGAAAGAAGAAATACTATGTGTTCAAATAAAAAAGAATTAGATTTTTTGTTGAGAATTGTCGGAACTAATCAAATATCTCAAGCAATTAAAGAAGGAGGAGTAAAAATTGATAATTATATAGTTTTTGTTATATTAGCATGCAAGATCCAGATAGAAAAGATTAAGCAGAAATTTATTGATTTATTTGGTAATTCACAAGAAGAAATTTTTCTTGATAAAAATATCTTATCAAGAAAAATTGAAAACTACAAGATAAAATTCAATAACAAATTTTTGGAAGAAAAAAATATTATTAAATTTCTAAAAGAAATAGGAGCTTTAATTACTAAATAGAAGATATTAAATTTATTTTTGTTCTAAGAGATCGCGTATGTGTATTTCTTTTTCTTCATTGATATTATCTTTTAAAAGTTTTATTTTTATTAAATAAATCAATTACTTTGTACATTTTCAGATATGAAGAGTTAAGATTATGGTGTTTTTCAATAGACGATTTTATCTTTTTTAATTGTTGTAGTAATTTTTTATCATCTTTATCATTAATAATTTGATAGTAATCCAAGAGTTTTTTATGGAAATTTTTTATTTCTTTTTTGATAAAAGGATTATCCATAAATAAAGAATTAAGTAGGTTTGGATCATCATTCAAAATACTTTCCGATACAATACATTGCATCTTGAATGTACTTCCGGAATAAAATTCTAAATTTTTGTAATTTTGGGATCCTATAATATCTGCAAACACCATATTAATATAATGGGTTAATCCTAAAACTATAGCCATGATACGGTCATGTTGAATTGCATTTTCTAATGATAAGATATTGAAATCTTGAAATAGATCTTTGACAAATTGCATTTCTCTTTTATAGTCTTTAATTGGAATAAATAAAACCTTCAAATTACTTTTTTTAGAAGCCCCTGGACCAAACATAGGATGAATACAAATCGGCAAAATATATTCATGAATTTTCTTTAAAGATTGAAAAGATTTGTTTTTGATAGAAGAGATATCAACTAATACTGAGTTTCGCTTCATTATTTTAGAACATTCTATTATCATTTTTGGTACTATTCTAAGGGGTACACATAAAATTACGATGTCAGAATCCTTGACACATGAATTAAAGTCGGTGTCGATTTTCAAATTTAGCTGTTTTTCTATAGATTCTATATTTTTATCATATGCTTTTATCTGAAAGTTCTTTTTAGTTAAAAGATATTCTATAAACCAAGAACCCATTCTTCCTCCAGCACCAATAATAGCAATTTTTTTCAATCTAATTTGTGATCCCTATGTAAGATAATTTTGAAGAATGTCTAAACCATCGTTCAACAATTTAGATGATTGACAAGCAGAAATTCTAATAAATTGTTTATAAGAATTTCCAAATCCACTTCCTGGCGCAATTGCTACACCTTTTTCTAATAAATCATATACTAGAGTAATATCATTTGTATAATTTTTAGCTATGATTTTTGGGTAAACATACATGGCGCCGTCGGGAAAAATATATTCCATATTCATTAGGTCTAACCTTTTGCAAATAATTTTTATGCGTTTTTTAATAGAATCTATATTTGATTGTATATTATTGTCTATTGCGGCTAAAGCACAATATTGCATTGGTTCGGCAACTGATGTGATAGAAGTAGCCTGAATCTTACGCATTCTTGTTATTATATCATTATTTGCTATTCCATAACCTACTCGAAATCCTGTCATTCCATAGGTCTTAGAAAAAGATGACACCATTATACTTTTTTCATATTCATAATTTAAAATACTATTATATTGAACAAAAGAATAATCAGAATATACTTCATCACTTAATATATACAAATTATGATCTTTTGCTATAGAAACAATTTTTTCAAGTAAATTAGAATCAAGTACTTTTCCTGTTGGATTATTAGGATAATTTAAAATAAGCATTTTGGTATTAATGTTTATGAGACTCTCTAATGTTGTTAAATTAGGTGTCCATTTATCTTCTATAGTAGTTTTCAATAATCGTGTTTTTGCGCCTATAAATTCAGCACATTCTTTATATGCTGGCCAGGATGGTTCAATATTTATTAATTCATCTCCTGGTTTTAAAAGAGAGGTTATAGCACAAAATACCGCAAATCTACCACCCGGCGTAATTAAAACTTGTTCGGGTATAATATTAGAAAATTTTTTGGATATCTGATGACGTAGTTGAGGTATTCCAGAAATTTCAGTATAATGATATCTTTTATTATCATATATTTTTGATAATTCTTCTTTAACTTTTAATGGAGGAGGATAGTCAGGTTCACCAACTTCTAAATGAATAATTTTTTTTCCACCTTTTTCTAGTTCTTTAGCTTTCATAAATACAGCAATATGAGTAGAACTTTTACTACCGTTATTTTGAATATTTTGTAATTTTACAGATTCTAATAGGAGAAGATTCAAAAGTCTACCAGAAAATTCAACATCCATTCCTATATCTTTTGTAATTTCCATAACAGATTTTTTTATATCATTTTCAACTTTTTCATCTTCTATTTCAATATTCAATCGTTGTTTGATATTTCCAATTTTTTTTGCTACTTCCATCCTATCCTGAACTAATCTAATAATGTTATTTGTAATATTTCGCATTTCTTCCCTTAAATAATCCAAATTATCTTGTTCAACCATTTCAATAACCTCTTAGAACATTAGGAATAAATCCCGCTTTAATTGCATGATCAGATAAAACTATAGAAACAATCCCTTCAATAATAGGAGGAGCACGAGGTACTACACAAGGATCATGCCTTCCAGGAACTTGAAGATCCACTAGGTAATCAGAAGATAAGTCTAAAGTTCTTTGAGGTTTCGCAATTGAGGCGGCAGGTTTAAACCCAATTCTAATACTAAGTGGCATCCCATTGGATATACCTCCTAATATACCGCCAGAATTATTAGTTAGTGTTATTACTTTTCCTTCTTCTTTTATAAATAAATCATTATTTTCATGACCAGTTTTTTTTGTTCCTTCAAAACCAGAACCAAATTCTATTGCTTTAACAGCTGGAATACTAAATAAGGCTTTGCTTAAATCTGATTCTAAAGATGAAAAGACAGGTTCGCCTAGTCCTACTGGTAATCCAATACTAACACATTCCACTATACCACCCAAAGAATTTCCTGATTTTTTAACATCCATAATTGATTCTTTCATCTTTTCCGCTATAATCGGATCTGGACATCTTACTTCGTTATTATAACGATTTTTCTTTGCTTTCTCAAAAGAAATTTTATTACAAGAAATCCTACCTATCTGTATAGTATAAGCAATTGTTTCTATTCCAAGGACATATTTTAGTAATTTCTTACCTATTGCTCCTGCCATTACATAACTTGCAGTCAACCTACCTGAAAATCTTCCACTTCCTCTATAATCTGCATAGCCTCCATATTTTATCATTGCAGTATAATCAGAATGACCAGGTCTTGGTATTGTTTTGATTTTATCATAAGGTCTTGAATCAGAATCTTTATTCCATATAACCATACATATAGGTGCATTAGTTGTATAACCGTTAAATATACCAGAAAGAATTTCAACTTTATCTTCTTCTTTTCGTTGTGTAGTAATAGTTGATTGGCCAGGTTTTCTTAAATCTAAATCTGGTTGTATATCAGATTCATTTAAGGGAAGACCTGCCGGACATCCATCTAAAATAGATCCCACACAACGTCCATGGCTTTCTCCAAAACTTGTAACTATGAATCTATCTCCGAGAGTATTCCCACCCATAACAATTAATCCAAAGATATAGTAATCCTATATAATATTGACTTTTTTTATAATTAGAAAAAAATTTTTTGTAATTATATTTTTATCAATTTTATTGCATTAAATTTACTTTTGCACCAAGTCTTTTAATCTCACTTAGGAAAGAAGGATATGATACATCTATAGATTCTGCTCCTTTAACTATAGATTTATGAGTTAGCATGGAAGCAATTGTAAACGCCATAAAAAGCCTATGATCATTGTAAGAATCAAGTTCTGCATTTTTCAAAGATTTGGATGGATTTATAATTATTTTGTCTTCTTCCTCGATAATATTTACGTCCATCTTTCTTAGTTCTTTAGTAATATTTGAAACTCTATCTGTTTCTTTGAATCTAGCATGCAAAATTCCAAAAATTCTCATGGGAGATCTTGTCTTTAAAGACATAATAGCGACCACAGGTAAGAGATCTGGAGTATTTACAAGATCACAGTCTATTCCGTCTAAACTATTTGATCCATGGATGATCACTTCTCCTTTTTCCTTATTTACTCTAATATCACCTCCCATTTGTTTAACAATATCAATGATTTTCATGTCTCCTTGTGGATAATAAAAATTTAGGCCACTTATTGTTATTTTTCTACCAGCTAAAATCCCTGCTGCTATTATAAATGATGCCGAAGAAAAATCTCCAGGAATAATAAAATTAGTTGGTTTATATTTATCATTAGGGATAAAATAATTAGTATATTCTTTGTTATGTTCAATGGTAACACCAAATTTTTTCATTGTTTCGATAGTGGAAATGATATATGGAATAGATACTTGTTTTCCTTTAATTTTTATTTCAACTTTTGAAAGCGCATAAATACATGAAATTAATAATGAAGAAATAAATTGACTTGAAATATTTCCTTCAATTGATATCAATCCTCCTTTTATTCCACCTCCTTTTATTATTAATGGAGCCGTACCTTTTTCATTGGAAGAAAAAGCATCAACTCCCAATTGATTTAGAGCAGAAATTAGCGGTTTCATAGGTCTTGTCTTAAGGCTATCATCTCCTGTAATGATAGTATAACCATTTTTTACTAGAGCAGCCATTGAAGTCAGAATTCTGATTGTTGTTCCTGAGTTTTCTGCATTGATCACATCCTTTGGTGTGTCAAATTGATTCATTCCAAGGATCTCAAGAGAATCAAATTTTTCTTTAGCCTTTTCAATTTTTACCCCTAACATTTTGCAACCAGAAATAGTTGCTATTGTATCTCTACTAAGTAGCGGATTATGAATTATTGACTTTCCATCTGCAAGAGATGCAATGGTAATTGCTCTATGGGTATAACTTTTACTCGGAGGACATTTTATGTTACCATCAACAAATGATTTACTAATTTTTACATTAACCAATTATTTTTTCAACTCTTGCTTTGGTATTATTAATTTTACAAACTAATGTTTTTCCATATTTTGCTAGAATGCTTCTAATTGTATAGAGGTTCTTTTCTTCAGTAATTACAGCTATTGATGGTCCATTTCCAGAAATAGATGCAGATAGAGCGCCATTTTCTATGGATAAAAGAATTGGACTATAATCATAAGCCATAACAGAAGATACTAAAAGTCCGTTTAGATTCATTGCAGTCCAGTAATCGGATTTTTCTGCTAATTCAAATGCTTTATTGAAAAATTCTGCTAAAATCTTTAATTTAAAAGGATTCTTTCTTTCTGAATTATTAGGTAAAAGAATAACTGATAATAAATTAACAGGACCATTTTCTCTTCTTATCAATTTATTAGAATGATTATCTGTTATTACGAAGCCACCAAAATAACATGCAGTTGAATCATCGTAAGCACCAGTAATTGTTATTTTCGCCTTACGCGAGGCATTGACTGCTGTATCTAAAACCTTAAAATCATCTAAATTACCATCTAATAATCCATAACAAGCTAATGATACTGCAGAAGAAACCGCACTAGAACTTTTCAATCCAAATCCAATTGGTATGTCAGAAGAGATAGATAAAGAAATATCATTTTCTCGAAGTATATTTTTAGGAATGATATTATGTATGATATAGTTAAATAATTCGCTATTTCTGTTATTATAAAGGATCTTACCTTCTCCTTTTTGCATATGAATTTCAGCGGTTGTTTTGAGTGAGACTCCAAGAGCTGAACCTTTACCAGTTGCAATAGCATTAACTATTGAAATAGCACCATGAACCGTAGCTCTTGTAAAAGTTGAGGTCATCTTGGATCCCCAAATATTCCAAATAGAGCTTTTTTCATAGCATCAACAGGAGCATCTAAACCAGTCCAAATCTTAAATGCTTGTGCTCCTTGTGCAATAAGCATTTCATATCCAAATACAATTGTGGCATTTACCTTCTTAGCTTTCTTTAGAAAATCAGTATATACAGGTTTATAGACTATATCATAAAAAATACTATTTGGTTTTATATACCTCTGATCTATTGGACTTGTTTCATCATTTAATCCAATTGGAGTGGCATTAATAATTAAATCGGACCGCAAAGTAAATGTAGAAAGATTATTGAAATTTTCACCATAACAATTTAATCCCAACTTTAATCCGTGTTGTACTAGCTTTAAAGCATTATCAGATGAGCGATTAACTACAATTACTTCAGAAATTCCTTTTTCATATGAAAGAGCAGTCATAATTGCATAAGCTGCGCCTCCAGCACCAATTATTAAAACTTTAATTCCTTTGAAATTTACTCTTCTTTCATAGAGAGGTTGAATAAAACCATAAAGATCAGTATTATATCCAATCAAGATTCCTTCATCATTTCGCACAGTATTAACAGCATTTGTTTTGAAGGCTGTTAGATCTAATTTATCAAGATATTTTAAAATTGAAATTTTATGAGGTATAGTTACATTAAAACCTGCAATTCCAATCGACCTTAATGATTCTATAGATGCTTTAAGATCTTCAGATGGTACACGAAATGAAAAATAGGAGCTTTTCATTCCAAGAGCGGAAAATGCAGAATTTTGCATTAAAGGAGACAATGAATGTTGTACGGGATCACCTATTATGCAATAAGTCTTAATTGGTGGCAATGACATTATCTAAAAAAATGTTGATTGATTCTTTCATATATTCTTCTCATTTCTATGACAGATAATTGTCCTGATGCAATAGGTTTTTCCAATGAAGCATAAGTAAAAGGAGATTTTCCATAAATGGTACATAAAATTCTTGATATAATCCCATAATCTCCCATTGCAAAAGTAATTAAGTTACTATTCTTGAATTTCTCGTATAAATTTAATAATCTAAAAGAATCAGTAACATTTTTTGCCATTGTGACCAATTTTATATTATTACTAAATTTCTTCATATCATTAATTTTTTTTTCTAAATATTCATCTGAAGGAGTATTAAAAAAATTATGCCATGAAATTAATACGTTAGATTTATTCTGTAAATAATTGTTCAAAGAAGTATTGTTAATTATTGTATCATATTCTACATCTAATAACATAGGATGTACATCATATAACTTTTTAAGAAGTTCAATTCTATCAATTTCGTTTCCTCTAAATTCACCATGTTGTTTTAAAGGTCTTAATGTAAATACAGATCTTGATTTGACCAAGTCAGTAATCTTTATTGCAGAAGAGAAATCAGCTTGTTCTAAAAAATCAAATCTTATCTCTAAAAAATCGCTTAAATCTAATGCTTTTTTTATTGAAGAAGATAATTCTTTAATTGTTTTTGCACCAATTGAAACACAGATTCTTTCTTTCAAATTAAAATTACTTATTATATTATTATTTTACTGGATATTAATTTTTAAATTTTAAATATTAATAGGGCTTTTATTAAAAAATTCAAATAACTTAATTTAATTAATAATTATTCTAAAAGAAAATATATTCATAGCTAGAAAATAATATACTAACTATGATGAGACGGAATCTTCTTCCAATTTGCAATTAATGCTTCTGCCCTAATATGTATTGGCTCACTTAATCGCGACCGAGCCAATTTAACATATTCATTGATTATATCTACTCCTATAAATCGGCGCTGTAAATGCAAAGCAATTTTTGTAGTTTGACCACTACCATTAAATGGATCCAGAATTATATCTCCCTCATAAGAATATAGTTTCATCAATCTATATGGTATTTCTTCAGGAAAAGGACAAGGATGTTCAATATATCCTGGAGGAATAGGAGCTATATGCCACACTGAATTTGCAATTTCCTTTGTCCATTCCTCATGTGTAGCAGGTAATGTTTCTTTCCTTTCTGTTCTTCCGCTATTAACATTACCTTTTCTAAGGACTAAAATTAGTTCATGCATTATATTTGCTCTATAATATTTTGGATAGGGATTAATAACAAAGGAACCATATCTATTAGTTCCTCCAGTAACTTTGTGCCAAATGATTTCTTCATGAAGATTCCATTTGCCAAATGGTTCAACTAATTGTGATAACAACATATGTGGAAGTGGTAATAATGTACCATTTACAACTTCATTAGCTATAACTATACAACAATATCCACCATCTTTGGTTGCATTGTATATTTTATCATTAAAGATATCAATCATTTCATCTAGATATTCTTTTGTATTGACATTTAATTTTCCTCTATAATAAGATCCATTTTTAGATATATGTGCATTATAATCAATTGCATTTCGATAAGGGGGGGAAGTTATGGTTAATTGTATGGAACGATTAGGAATTTTAGAAATGATTTCTTTGCAATCGCCAGATAAAATTTTATCTACATAGCTATGCTTTACCTGCATAATAGAACATAATTTTTGAATCAATATTCACCATGCTTTAAAATAATCGACAATATGATAAAGAAATTTTGAATCACAAATGTATAATATACATATATCATAAAATAAATTAAACAATTTGAAATAACCATTTGGATCTAATTAGAAATAGAATTATTATTTTTCAAGAATATATTCTTGTACCTCTACTCCAAAATGTCTTCCACTAGCTCGTATAAAGTATGCCAAAATTTTATCACCCGGTTTAAGGTAAGTAACTGGCACCAATTCTCCATTGTCACGAATTAACTGAATTGTTTCTGCATTTTGTACTATAACAGTTCCTTCCATATTGTCAGCAACTGCCCTAATTAATTTTAATGGCCTAGTTTCTATTTTTGATCTTCCTACAGATACAACTCTAGAATTGCCATCTTTATTTACAATAATTATTTCAGCTCCAGATTCTAATTCAGATAAATATTTGGTTTTCCCATCCGGAAGAACAGTATAACAATATACAGCTCCAGCATTAACTCTAAAAGGGCGTGGTGAAGTAAAAGATGAACCAGATGATTCATTGTGTAAAAGAAATAGAAAATTAGACTTACTTCCCACTAACATACCTTCTCCTGTTTCAAGCATTGAGACAGTATCGACACACACTCTTTCTCCTATTCCAACATCTTTAACATCTACAATTTCGCAGGCTTTTATTTCAAATTTTTTATTCTTTAAATATTTTTTAGATTCTTCTATTTCTTTATTATTTGCGGTTGACAGTATAACACCATCAACTCCTAATTCTAACACGGTAAACATAGTTCTTACTTCCTCTGAATTTTTAGCAGTAGTATAGATCCTCGTTTTAGTATTTTGTAGATTAGCAATTATATTTTCTAATGGAATTATTTTCCAGTTAGCAGCATCTACTATAATATAATTTGCACCTTTATAGATTGCATTTTCTATATCAGAAATATCTTCATTTGATAGAACTTTCTTATAATATGCCAAGGATTTACCTTTTGTTTTATTTTTGATTAAATCTTCTATCGATTTGCAAATAATAATATCAGCAAGTTCAGATTCATAAATTATTTTAAAATTTTTTTTTCTTTTTATTTTTGTAGGGTCTATGAATAATGTATTAATCTCCTTTAACTCGTCTAAAAATAATTCTAAATTAGGAATTGTAGAAGGTGGAGCAATAATTAATTCTTTATTTCTTTCTTTTTCCAAAGGTTTTCAAAACCTCATTATAGTTTTTTCCATCTATAATTATTTCAGATAATGCTTTTACAAGTAAAGAAGGATTATTATGTTGAAAAATATTCCTTCCAAAAGTAACACCTTTAGCACCCGCTTTGATAGCATTTGAGCACATTTCTAAAACATCAGCGTCTGTTTTAGATTTTGGGCCACCTGCAATGACAACTGGTACTGGACAATATTTTACTACTGATTTAAAAGAATCTAAATCCCCAGTATAAACAGATTTGACTATATCAGCGCCTGCTTCCGCACCTATTCTGGTAACATGGGCTACAATTTCTGGATCATATGGATTTTTTATGTTTTCTCCTCTTGGATACATCATAGCTAGTAAGGGCACATTCCATTCGTCACATTCATCAGAGATCATTCCTAAAATTTCTAACATTTCCGGCTCTTCTTTGGCACCTATATTTACATGGACAGAAACAGCATCGGATCCATGTCTAACAGCATCAGCAACACTACCCATAAGAACTTTTTTATTTGGATAAGGACTTAAAGAAGTACTAGCAGATACGTGTGTTATCAATCCGATATTAGTAGTCTTTGGCATAGACTTTATTATCCCTTTGTTAATAATTACAGACGTTAATCCAGAATTTTCGCATTGATATATCATTTCATGAGTATTTTCTAATCCTTTTATCGGTCCGTTAGTTATCCCATGATCCATCGGAATACAAACCATTTTGCCTTTTTTTGTAATTCTGTTTAACCTAATGTCTCTACCTGAGACCATAGAGATGAAGGATATTTGTCCTACTTAAAAGTGATCTGCTATCTAGCGAAAAACATTACTAAATAAACAAGTAAATAAAAATAATTAGATCTAATTTATAATTAAGATATTATACAAATTTTTGGCAATGTTATTTTATGTTTATTCTTTGATAAGAGATGTTTTACAAATAGTATATCATTCTTATCAATTCCTTTTTTTAATAGATACTTATTTGTATTTTCAGAAATGTTTTCAGCTAAATTTTTCAAAATAGTATCAATTTTTTCATAGTTCATTCCAATTTCATCTTCTGCTGTTTGGTCTTTCCATAAAGAAGGACTACTTTTTTTTAGCAATATTTTTTTTGGAAGGTTTAGATATTTAGCTAATTTTCTTAATTCAGTTTTGTAAATGTCTGCTAATGGAAGAATATCTGCTGCACCATCTCCAAATTTAGTAAAATATCCTATCATTAGTTCACTTTTATCCGAAGTACCTAGAACTAATTTATGCTCAATATTTGCATAGTAATAAATAAAATTCATACGAATTCTAGCAGTAAGATTACCTATAGATATTTTTTCTTTAGGCAATCTATCTATATACTTCTGTTTTATTTCAGTAATGTCTATTATATGGTAGTTTATACCTACTTTTTGGGATAATTCAATAGCATCATCTATATCATTCTGTTGCGAGACTTTTTTATCTGGAAGAATTAAACCTAATACTCTAGTATTGCCCAATGCTTTAGTAGCTAAATATAAGGCAACAGAGGAGTCGATTCCACCACTTAATCCCAATACGACTCCCTGAGAATTGGCTGTTGTAACTTCATTTCGAATAAAATCAATAATACAATTTGTAATATGTAATAGCTTCAATATTTGCCACTCTTATTAATTAAATATTACTATTAAATCGATCTTTTTTATATGAATTGATGACTATCTACAATTATAATAAGATTTACAAGTAATCAATGAGTAAAATCTATTATGAAAAACTATATTTCTTTATTTTTTTAAAACAAAAACTTGGTTAGTGTTAAATTTTAAACTATATAAAAGTTGTTAGTTTATTATGCATATATAAGATATAAAACTTTCAAAAAAAATTTTATTAGTAGCAGATTTAGTAAAATGTATTGTCTCCTTTAGAGATTAGTACTTATGACAAAGCAGGCGTTAATATTAAAAAAATTCGATCTACGCAAAAAAATATTGGAAAAATGATTTCTGAATCATATTCTTTTCAAGAAATAGGAAAAATTGTTTCTGGATTTGGTCATTATTCTGGTTTAATAAATATTGGAAATCATACCTTAGCATTACATACCGACGGCGTTGGAACTAAAGTTCTTGTTGCACAACAAATGAAATGTTTTGATACAATAGGCATAGACTGTATAGCTATGAATGTTAACGATATTATTTGTACGGCAGCAGAACCATTTGCATTTGTAGATTATAT
The DNA here is from genome assembly GCA_035706205.1 of Nitrososphaeraceae archaeon. Classification (GTDB taxonomy): domain Archaea; phylum Thermoproteota; class Nitrososphaeria; order Nitrososphaerales; family Nitrososphaeraceae; genus TH1177. The sequence continues at coordinate 22,942 of DASSVK010000054.1, forward strand.
CGGTTTAAAAAAAATCGATGATGAATTGATAAAAAAAATTATGAAAGGTTTAATTGCAGGTGCAAAAATTGCCAAAACAGCAATTGTAGGAGGAGAAACTGCTGTTATACCTGAAATATTAGCAGGCAACAATGATCAAATGTTTGACCTTGCTGGTACTGCTATAGGAATTAGACAAGATAAGAGGTTAATTCTTGGAAACAATATCAAAATAGGTGATATTATATTGGGATTAGAAAGTAGTGGTTTGCATTCAAATGGATATACATTAGCAAGAAAAGTATTATCAAAATATCCAATAGATGAAATTCCACAATTTTTAACCCAATCGGTTGGAGAAGAATTACTTATTCCAACTAAAATCTATGTACAGCCAATAATGGAATTAATAAGAGATAGGAAAGTGACAGTCCATGGCTTGGCACATATAACAGGAGGATCATTTACAAAATTAAAGCGTTTAAATAATAAAGTAAGATACAATCTTTACAATTTATTGCCTCCTTTTGGAATATTCAAGCAAATTCAAAAAGATGGTAATATAGATGTTAAAGAGATGTACAGAACTTTTAATATGGGAATAGGCTTTTGTATAATATTACCAAAAGCTAATGTTGACAAGACAATTAGTATAATAGAAAAGAACAAAATAAAAGTTTATCAAATAGGAGAAGTAGATTCAAAAGGTAACGGAAACGTAATTGGGAAGATAGGAAATAAGAAATACAGATTGTAAAATCCTATAGAATGAAGATCACTAAATCTATTCCACCTAATCTAATAATAAATGAAAATTAGATTATAAATATATGTAAAGGTTCACCTGGAAGACTAAATTATTATGAGTTAGTGAATATAATCTAATGATAATAAATACTATTATGATATCAGTCTATTATTAAAGTTACCACTATTATTATAAGAAGAACTATTTGACATAATCAAATTTTATAAATCTTAAAATTATTTTTATTTAAAAAATAAATAACTATCAAAAACATAGAGTTATAGATACTTTTCAATTATTTCACATGCTCTATTAATTCCTAGATCAACTAGATAATTTCCAAGTTTTGGTCCTCGATCTGAATTGATTAGTATTTTGTAAAGTAATCTGAAAAAGTCTTTTGGTTGTATTTCATATTTTTTCGAAGTTTCATAAATTAACGTTTGTATATAATTTGATATATCATCAGATTCCTGTTCTTTATATGCCTTTAAATATGAAACTAATTCTCTTAATGCTTCGTTATATCTTTTATCCAAAGTTAAATCATATTTATCTTCGTTTACCAAAATATCATCTGTCCAGTTAGAAGCTAGCTCGATTTTCTTTAGTATATCTCTTGTTTTATCACGGACTAGCCCATATTTTTTAAGTCTTTCAAATACCTTATCTATACGTTCTTTTCCTTCAAAAAGAGAGGTTTGTTGGGCAATTAATCTATATGGAACATGATGATAACTATTAGTTGGTGGATTGAGATGATTAACATATTCATAAATTCCCCGCAATTTGACCAATTTTGATTGATTGCTTTCTTTGATTTTACCAAAATACACATCTTCATATAGATCGTATTCATCCATCAATGAAGGAATATCATCTATTCCTATATGCCGTGTTCCAGTTATTCTTTTGAAGAGTAATAAAAGAATAGATTGAGGTGTACCATATTTCATCCACATTTGAGGAGTTAATACATTTCCAGCAGATTTACTAATTTTTTTCCCTCCCTTATCTAAAAACATTTCATATTTTATATGCAAAGGATGAGGAAATTTTAATATTTCTTCGCATACCCAATCATTAATTTTTACAGAATCCATAATATCTTTTCCATATGCTTCAAAGCGGATATCTAATATTTTCCATCGTGCTGCAAATTCAACCTTCCAAGCTAGTTTTCCTTCATCCTTCCCAATATGTGCTTCTCCCTTATAACCACAACCTTTAATTTCTCTATTTCCTATTTTACTTCCAGAACATTCATATAATACTTTCTTTTCGGTAGTCAAATATTCTTTTGCATGTGCTACATAGAGTTTTCCACATTCTTTACATATTGGAAAATAAGGTAATACATTTAGGAACTTATCTTGACCAACAAATTCAGAAATTTTCTGTCCCAGATACTCACTCTTTGTAAGAATTTGATCAATTGCATCAATCAGTATACCACTTTTATAGACTTCTCTAGCACTCTTAAAAATATATTTAATATCTGTTTTATCTAATCCATCAAGAAGTAAGCTACTCATATGAGATCCATATGAACTATGACAATCACCAAATGGGTCAGGAATATTAGAGACAGGTCTAGCTATATGATCTTGTAGCCATGAAGGGAAGCTTGTAGGAATCTTTCTTAAACCATCCATATCATCAGAATACGCAATCAATTCAGAATTATATCCCTGATATTTAAGAGATAATCCAATCCCATAGGCACGAACTGCATCTCCCATACTGCCTATATGAGGAATTCCCGAAGCTCCTAATCCACTTTCTACTCTAATAATATCAAGATTACGATTTAGTTTTTTTTCTCTCAAAATAATGGTATTTGCTACTTTATCTATCCAGGTCCCTTTTCCAATAATTTTTTCTATCATTATTACTTACAAATCCTACAGTTAAAGTCATTATATGCTTTTTACATATACAATAATTAACATTTCTTTTCTACCTTATTATTTATATAAATTTAAATGTATTTTATTATAGAAGATTATGATATTTTTTTGAAATTATAAACTAGACTTCGTACACCTCGACAATGAAAGAATTCTACAAATATAAAAACTAGTTAATATGGATAAATTAGAATTGTATTAATATCAGTTAAAGTGGATTTAAAATATATCCTTTTTGAAATCAAGATTTAATATCAAGACACTCTTGTCACATCATAAGTTATAAATGTCAAGAGAGATCAATCTTATTATCTTGGGCAATAATTTCACTATAGTAATAAAATACTATTATAATTCATAAGCATAAAGATTTTATTAATTAATTTTTTTATCATTTTGTTAGCAAATAATTTTACGTTTTATAATATTAATCAATCAGATACTTTTATGTTAGTATTAGCTTTGGCTCAAATATTAAAAGTGAATCTGAATGACTCCTTATTAAATTGAAAAGAAATTTTTTTGAAGTTGATTCAACATATAGGTAAACTCTAAAATGAATCTTTCAGTATGTAACACCGATTAGTCTCATTAGTTTTAATTTCCCCAATTTGAAGAACCTTTTACTTTACAAATACATCTTTTTCAATAAGCCTTTTTCATTAAATATTTAGGTTTTTTTACATTAAATCCTTAAACTTGATTTTCACTATAGTATATTTATTATTATTTTAGTTGCTTTGTAACATAAGGACCATTTTGAATATATCCTAGTTTCTTATAATAAGCGCGTGTTCCAATTGCACTAATAACAGATAATTTATCTACTTGAAACTCTTCTTTGGAAATTTTTTCAGCTTCTTCTATTAAATGTAATCCAAGACCATTATGCTGAAATGATAGAGAATTATTTTTTTGTCCAACATCTACTACTTGTCCATAAACATGTAATTCTCTTATAATAGCCGAATTCTTTTTATTATTATTATTTAATTCTTTTCTATGAGAAAATGGGATATTTCTTAATCTTAAAAAACCAAATAACAAACTTTTATCTTTACTTTCCATAGACAAGAAAACTTCTTTTCCTCTAGATGCAAAGTAGTCAATTCTATTTAATATTATTTCTTGTTGGTTAAAGTTTTTGTGTTTTTGAAGTCCTGCCTCTCGACATCTTATGCATTTACATTTTGTTCCTAATTCTTTTAATTTTTTCATTGCTATTTGACGTATATTTCCTTTTTTTGAACCTGCTATAATATCTGAAGGTTCAATTTCTCTTTGGATTCGCATAATTCTAACCCATGGTGGTATTATCTTTTTTACTTCAACCAGAATATTTACCAATTCATCTTCTGTGTAAGCATTATATTTTCCATTCATATACATTTTATATATTCCAGTATTTTTAAGTACTAAAGTTGGGTAAATTTTAAGCATATCAGGTTTAAAGGAATCATTTTCTAAAAGCAGTTTAAAACTATTAATATCACTTTCTGTTGTTGATCCAGGCAATCCAGGCATCATATGTGCTACAATTTTATATCCACAATCTCTTGCAATTTGAAAAGAATTTTTAACATCTGTTAAGTTGTGTCCTCTGTTTATTAATTTATAAATATTTTCTTCTAAAGTTTGGACACCTATCTCAATTCTAGTTATTCCCAATTTTAACATTAAATCAACATGTTGTTCTTTACAATAATCAGGTTTTGTTTCTACTGTAAAGCCAACACATCGAATTTCAGCATATTCATTTTTAATAATAGATTCTTCCAAGGTCGAAGATATATCATTATTTAAAGCATCAAAACATTTTTTAACAAATTCTCTTTGATATATTTCAGGCATGAATGGAAATGTCCCACCTACAATTACTAGCTCAATCTTACTAACATTATGACCTCTTTGATATAATTGACTAAGTTTTGATTTAACTTGATAATAAGCATCATATTCAAAGGACTGTGCTATTTTAGTTGCAGGCTCAGTACCAACATAGCTCATAGGAGTATTATATTCAATACCTCCAGGGCAATAGATACACTTGCCATGTGGACAAGCATAAGGTTTTGGCATAACTGCAATTACTGCAACCCCAGATGCGGTTTTAATAGGTTTAACCATTAAAATATTTCTATAATTACTATTTTTTGGTAGATAAGGTATAATATGTTCATTCTTTGGAATTATAGAGAGTTTATAATCAGAACATGTTAAACTAATAATTTTGTTTATTTCTTTGAGAGACATATTACTATTTTTTCCTAATTGCAATGCAATAGACTTACATGCTTGAGAATAGTAAAGGGAATCCATAACAATTACCAATAAGATGATAATGATATAAGAGAGTTAAAAATATTTATTATCCAAAATAATTGTATTTATATTATTTACAATATTTCTTCATCTATTCATATTTTTAAATGAAGGAAACTCCAATACATTCTTAAAATTCAATTAAGACTTATAAGAAAATAAACCTAATAGAAAATAATGCGAGTTGTATTATTTTCTCATGAATCCGATGTTGATGGTATTTTTTCTACTGCCATAGGCTTAATTCGCTATCCTCAAGCAAGAACTTTTTTTTTAGACTATAGTAAAGAAAGCTTCATGAAAATAATTAATCAAATTTTTTTTTCAAATGAATTTCAGGAAAAGAATTTGTTTATAATATCCGATCTTGGATTTAATGATAGTCTATTAAATATTTTTAAAGGTACTTTAAATAATTTCAATAAAATAAAAAATGAAATTATCTGGGTAGATCATCATCCATGGTCCAAAAATACAATAGATGAAATTCATTCTTTTGTGGAGTTGATTTTGGACGATTCAGGAAAAAAATGTGCATCAGAGTTAATATATGAACGGTTTTTATTAGATAATGATTATGCGAGACATTTAGCCAATTTAGCACATACGACTGATTTTTTTATCAAAGATCAATATATTACCCCGTTACCTGAGATTATAAGATATTATTTAACTTTTAACGATTCATATGAAAGATTAGCAAAACTTGCACATAAAATATCGAAGGGAACATTATGGGATATTCAATTGAGTGAAGACTACAAAAAATATGAATCCTTGCGAGACAATGATAAAAAGCAAGTATTAGAAGAGTTAAAGATAAAGAAAATAGATGATCTAAATGTTGTATTTGTTAGATCGACACCTTATATTCAAACGAGCTTATTTTCAGAAGAGATATTTAATCAGACAAATGCAGATCTTGCAATATTTTATGGCAAAAATGGTAAAATTAGTATTAGAAGAAATAATGATAAAATTGATTGTAATGCAATTGCTTTGGAATTAATTGATGGAGGAGGGCATAAATTTGCTGCAGGAGGTACAATACGTAGTGATCCAAGCAAAGTAGAAGACATAATTTCTGAAATTGAAGAAACGATTCTTAATATAAGAATATTAAATAATTAAATTAAATGTATCCACAACATTTAGAAATTAATATAAACTCGAAATAATACTATGTTAATATTAGATTGTAAAAATGAAAGTCATCTTATCAAATGTAAGAAAATAATTGAAAATGGAGGAATAATAGTCTATCCAACAGATACAATTTATGGTTTAGGTTGTGACCCTTATAATAAAAAAGCAGTAGAAAGAATTTTTAAAATAAAAAAACGCTTATTAGATAAACCTCTTCCTATTTTAACTTTTGATATTAGATATGCTGAAAAAATAATATCATTAGGCCTTATTGGAAGAAAATTAGCTGATTATTTTTGGCCTGGGCCTTTAACAATAATTGGAATTTTAATTGATAACAAAATACCAAAAATTTTGACAGCAGGAAAGAAAACTGTAGGTATGAGAATTCCAAATAATATATATACTTTAAATTTATTAAAATACTGTAATTTTTTAGCTGGTACAAGTGCTAATATTTCAAATGAAAATTCTTGTATTACTGCTAAAGAAGTAATAAATTCTAAACTGTATGGATATGATGCAATACTAATTGGAGATGATAAAAAACTCAAGAATCCATTTGCTTTTAAAGGTTCCACAATCATAGATATTTCCACCCATGATCCTCAAATAATTAGGCAGGGAATAATAAAATCGGAAACTATTTACAAAATTTTATACCAATTCAAATAATGAATTTTAATTTATTAGTTACTACATATAGACATAGAGAATATGATGCAGTTGATGAATTAAACGTAATATTACAAAGATTTGGCGATGAATCATCAATATTAAAAATCCAAGAGATTTCAGGTATAATACTTGCATTCACAAATTTAAATCCATTTGAATTAACTAGAAAATTTAAGGAATTACTAGTAGAAGAACCATGGCAATTTAGATACATTTTAAGAACAATACCTATAGAAAGATCTTTTTACACTGATCTTAAAAAAATTGAAATAGAAGCAGAAAATCTTGCAATAAAAAAAATAAACATAAATGATTCATTCAGAATCACAATTGAAAAAAGATATACATCATTAAGAAGCAATGAAATAATTTCATCTATTGCAAATAAACTTAGTAAATATAGAGTTTCATTAGAAAATCCTAATTGGATTATACTTATTGAAATTATTGGTAATAAAACTGGAATCTCAGTATTGAAAGAAAAAGATATTTTTAGTTCAATAATGGAAAAAAGAAAGTCTAGGTATCAAATAGAATAATCCTCCATTATTAGAATAAATTATTCTAAACCTATAAAATAAATAAAATAATAGTGATATGTATAAGGTTTTTTTCCAAAATTAGCTCATGCTCTTATCAACATCATCAAATAAATATTTATTAAATAAAATCTATTTTCTTTTAATTTATGCCTAGTAAAAATCATTTTTTTGGGAAAGACATAGTTTCTATAAAAGATTTTTCTAGAGAAGATTTAGAATTTATTTTTAATTCGACCGACAAAATCCAGCAATTAAAACCTGAAGAGAAAAGTGAACTAGGAAAAGGAAGAACATTAGGTTATGTATTTTATGAACCTAGCACTAGAACTAGAATGAGTTTTGAAGCTGCAATGGCTTCCTTGGGAGGTAGTTCTATAGGAATTTTTGATTCAAAATTTTCTTCTATCGAAAAGGGTGAATCCCTTGCTGATACTATAAGAATAATAGATTTGTATTCAGACATTATTGTACTTAGGCATTCTAGAGATGGCTCAAGTAGATATGCCGCAGAACTTTCTTCTAATCCTATTATTAATGCGGGAAGCGGAAGTGAAGAACACCCAACACAAGCAATGCTGGATTTATATACTATTTTCAAAGAAAAGGGTAGAATTGATGATCTGAATATAGGGATAGTTGGTGACTTAAAATATGGTAGAACAATATATTCTCTTTTATATGGATTAAAAAATTATAATGTAAATGTATATTTAGTTTCTCCACCTAGTTTGGCAATTAGAAAAGAGTCAATTTTTGAATATGAATCAATCATGAATATTATTCATTATAACTATCTTGACGATGTTATTCCTCACCTAGATGTATTATATGTAACTAGAATACAAAAGGAAAGATTTCCCGATATTCAAGAGTATGAAAAAGTAAAAGGCACTTATAGAATTGATGAGAAAGTACTTGATATTGCTAAAACGGATTTATCAATAATGCATCCTTTACCAAGACTAGATGAAATATCACATAAGATTGATAATACAAAAAATGCAATTTATTTTAAACAGGCATCATACGGAAAAGAATTACGTTCTGCTTTATTGGCTTTAATATTAAATGAGGATCCCTTTTAATTTCTTATTTTGCTACCAATTTTTGTTAGTATTTTAAATTAAATAGTTAGAATACTCTACTACAATTAAACTAAGACTGCTTCTAGTATAATAAATTTTTTCCATTAGTAAAAAAGATCAAAAAATATCAATCAGCCTGATACACAACTACTGAAACCACATTCAATACACATATTACAACCTTCTGTAATGATAAGTTTGGAGTTACAAGTTGGACAAATCTCATCTTCATTTATTTCTTGTATAGTCTTGTGTATGAATTTTATCTTTTCGCTATTTTTTAGCGGTTCTTTTGTAGATATAGATATGTGATCTAAATCATCATTTACTATATTTTTTTTCTCTTCTAAGAGCTTAGAAACATATTGAATAACATATGGTTCTTTTACATAAGATTTAATATATTCTTGGACATATTTACTTGGTTTTACAATAAAAGACTTTTCTAATGTATTAGTTCCTGTAATATGTAAAACTTGTTCATTTCTCGAACCATCTCTATATACAGTGACGCCTTTTAATCCTAATTCATGAGCTAGTAAATATGAAGATTTAACATCTTCAACGGTAACATCACCCGGCATATTAATAGTCTTTGCTATAGCATTACTTATCCATCTTTGCCATACAGATTGAGCCATTATATGATCCATCCAGTGAATATCAATAGCTGTTGTAAACATATTTTGCATCCATTCTGGTATATCATTTAATCCTCTAATTGATCCATAATTATTAGCTATTTTTGTTAAAATATCATCATTATATAACCCATTTTCCTTTAATATATTTTCAAAAATTTTGTTAGTATAGAAAAATCTCCCTACTGTTACACGTTTTTCAAAAACTAATGCAAAGACTGGCTCTACACCATTTGAACAATCTGCTATCATTGATAGAGTTCCAGTAGGGGCAATAGTAGTAGTCCAAGAATTACGAATCCCAAACTTTTGAATTTTTTCAATTAATGAATCCCAATCGTAAGAATGATATTCTTTAGGCATTTCATAATATCCTGCTACTGGAATTTTCCCTGCTACATAGTCAGACTTTTTGAATAATGGAAATGGGCCTCTAGACTTGGCAATTGCTACACTTTCTTCCATACTATAATAAGTTAATGTTTCGGCAAGTTTATTCATAAATTCATAACCTTCTTTAGAAGCATATGGAATTCTCAACAGAAATAAAAGATCAGCAATTCCCATAATTCCTAAACCTATTCTTCTTGTAAGCTTTGTATTATAGTCTATATCATCAACAGGATATTTATTAGCATCTATAATATTATCTAAAAATCTTGATGAGATTCTTATAGTTTGTTCATACCTTGACCAATCAAATTCAAACATTCCATCTGCTTTTCTTTTTACAAAATTAGATAAATTAATAGATCCAAGATTACAAGATTCATATGGATATAATGATTGTTCTCCACAAGGATTTGTAGCTTTAAGTGGTCCTTCTTTTGCTTTAATGCATGGATTGTATTTATTTATATTATCAAAGAAAATAACTCCTGGTTCTGCACTTTTCCATGCACTTAATGAGACAAGATCTATTAGTTGATGCGAATCTATCTGTTTAATAGGGTCTTGTGTTCTAGGATTTTTAAGAGTATATTTATTACTATTTTTATTAATAAGTGACTTCCAAAAATCATCCCATAGGCCAATGCTCACATTAAAGTTTTCAAAAACCCCCGGTTTTGTCTTTGCAGTAATAAATTTTTCAATATCAGGGTGCCAAACCTCTAAAATTCCCATATTTGCTCCGCGTCTTTTGCCTCCTTGTTTTACAACATCGGTAATTGTATCTATAATTCGCATAAAAGACGCTGGACCAGATGCAACTCCAGATGTAGATGCAACAATATCACCTTCAGGTCTTAAGTCAGAATAATTAATTCCAACACCACCTCCTGATTTAAAGATCATAGCTGCATCTGAGGAAGTCTTCATTATTCGTTCCATATCGTCAGGCATATCCAATACAAAACATGCCGAAAGTTGCCCTAATCTAGCTCCTGCGTTCATTAAAGTAGGAGTATTAGGGAGGAAATCTTTTGATACCATTAATGCATAATATTCTTTTATTCGATCTTCATATTCTTTGAACTTTCCTTGAAAAATTAATTTTAAAAGTTCTTTAAATGAAATCTTCATTTGTCCTTTAGAAGCTAACTGAACATATAACCGAATTAGTGATTCAAAATGATATCTATTTAAATAATAAGAGCCAATCTTTAATTTAAGATCAAAGTGGCTAATTTTATTATAATATGATGTAGCTTCTGATATATTCTGATTATACCCGCCCCCTAAATGGAATATAGTTTGATCATGTAAGACATCAGACAAAGCAACAAGAATAGCAACCCGTTCAAACATCTGTTTAGGAGATTCCACAATTTCATTAGTATCATTTCGAAGTAGGTAACGTGAAGATAAAACACGTAAAGAATTTATATCAAAAGCTTTATCTACCTCATCAAGATTCTTTTTATTGAGGATTTTCATTTTATCTTCCCTGATCTTCCTTCTTTCGTGTCTATAAAGAATGTAAGCTTTTGCAGTATCTGATAATCCATCCTCAATAAGAATTGATTCAACTATATCCTGAACATCTTCTACACTTGGAATGACAGATTTATCAAAGGAAGTATTATTGAGAGTCATTTTTTTTAAGACTTTTTGAACTAGCTTTTTTGCTAATTGATAATTAGGTTTGCCAGTTGCTATCAAAGCTTTATAAATTGCCTGTTCTATCTTTGATTCATCAAAATTTACTAATCTGCCATCTCGTTTTTTTATTTGAAATACAGATTTATTGTTAGTTTTATCTATTTCTGAGATTCCCATATATCTTCATCCTATTACAAATAATATTCTAAGTAATTTAAGACTTGGATATTAATATTATGTAAAACAATAAGCTAATAATTTATACAATATAATTATTTTAGAATTGAAACAGAAAAAATGATACAGAAAAAGGTCAGAAAAATTTATTGCATAACAATATACTAGATTTTTTGTTCTTATTATTATACTAAAAGTTATTTAAATTCTTTTTTAATTTATTTGCTAGTTTTATTAATATAATTATAAAATTGTACATTATATAATGTTTTAATAAATAAGCAATAAGGAGTAATACTTTTACAGGTAAAGGTAGCCACCTTAAGGAAATAAGTATTTATTTGTATATGTAAAAATATCAGATTTGCAAGTTAATAAAATATCGGATCGGCTCAAATAAAAATTATGATTAATTGACTATAAATAAAGATTAAGCTTTAATATACAACTTTAGCATTTGATATGTTTATAATTATATTTAGAAGTTTAATTAAATTTATCTATTTTTAAGTAATAAAGGTAACTAATTAAATAATGTCTACACTAAAACGGGAATGTACTTCGTCTATTACTTATTAGCTTTAGTTACCTAGTTCTAAGAAAAATAAGAGAAAAATTAGTTATAGATTGAAGAAATTTTACTAGAGTCACATTTTTGACAAATTTTTAAATTAGGAATATCAAAACGTTCTCCACAAATATTACAAAATGAGAAATTAAGAGTTATATGAAAGAATGGAAGATTAGCAGAAGATTTTATAACCTTTTTTATATCTTCAATATTAGTAATATCAGTGATATCGACATCAATGGAAACTCCCTTTAAAAGGTTCTCAATGGACGAATAATATTGTATTATAGAATCTATATCCAAAGAATTTGAGAGAATATTACTACCACTAATCTTCAATCCTTGAGAATAGGATGTTATATTTTCGTCATTGTTTATTGTTATTGATTTACCATATTTCTCATTATCTAAGTCTTTAAATCTATAGGCACTTTCGTCTTTTAGCATTGTTATTCCAATTTCTGCATTTTCTTTATTTTCTTTTCTTTGCTCATTGATTATATCAACGGCAGTATGAATTATTTTTTTAATTACATCATTGCCATTATTTTCATGCCTGTATCCCAAAATATCATTAACTGATTCTTGAATACCGACTAAGTTAATCATAGCTTCAAGTTTTCCCATTTGTAAACTAGATGTTGTCTGGCTTACTATAGGAGTTGTTCCTTTTTGAATTAAATCAGAAATTGAGAGAAATCGCTGAGAGATTATCGAAAGAATAGGTTTTAATAATAAAACAAGTCTTGCTCTAAAATAAGTTTCATCTTTATTTGATTGATATGCTATTCGTGGAAGATTGATTGATAAAGATTGTAATGTCACAACTGTACTTTTACTGGAGATTTCTTCAGATTTACATAAACCATGTCGTCCACGAATCTTATCTTTTGAAAATGATATTATTCCTCCCGCTTTGGTAAGTTGTATAAGTTTATCTATAAAAGGATCAAGACGAAAAAGATCATCATAAACAATAGAAATGGCAATAGTCGGAAGAGGTGTACTTGTTATATATTTTTGATATCCTTCAAATAATGAATTCAGAATGAACTCATTGTAATTAGGTAAATTAATTGATAATGTGATATTTGGAGAAAAGCATCCATATGATGAGATGGTAGAGGTTAAAAAGAAAAGGTTTGCTATGCTATCTTTGATAATTGTACTTCCTTCGATTTTTTTCTGGATAAAATCTAAAAATCCTTCAATAACAATTTCTCTAGATGCTTCTCGACTTAGTAGAGAAAAAACAATTGCAACAACGGACTCTGGTGTTTGGAAATTATTTGAATGAAAAATTCTTGATACTGTTAGATACCGCCCCTTAATATCTTTAAAGATCTCTAAAATAGAATCCATATTGATAAATATGACATCTGGAACAATATTCCAAAATCCACTTTTCCCTATATTAATCTCGCCTGTTAAATGCATATCAACAATATCCTTTGGTAAAGAATTGTGCAAAAGGTATTCAGTGAATATAGATTGAGATGTTTTCACAACAAGATCGGGAATTTCCATATTGCTCGTACTAGTCTCATGAATAAGAGATATCATATCAGATGGAGGAAGTCCCAATCTAGCGAGTTTCGTTCTATATTCATCATATCCATGATCAATTAATATTGAATTAGTAGTTTCCCTTATTAGTGAAGAAGTAAGATAGGATGTTTGTAATTTGTAAATTTTATTTTCAACTTCTTCCGTAATTTTATGAGCGAGTTCTAAAGGCATATTAGCCTCTCTTACTAACGATTGAATTATTTTATTAGAATCAAATTCTTCAATTGACGGTTTTGTAGTTCTAACGTATAATTTGCCACTTTCAATAATAGATCTTTCTTCTATTTGCCGAGCCAGGCTTAATACTAATTTCCCTAAATTAGTAATTGTATATCTTCTTTCTGCTTTATTAAGAGAAACCAAGGATTGACGAAGTAATTTTCTTAAATGATATGCAAATTTTCCTGATTCTTTTTTAGACTTAAATCCAGCAAGTGATTTTAATTCAGAATAAGTCAAAGGACCTTTAGAATAGAGAATTCTAAGAATATCTATACGATTTGGACTAGCCATAACAGAAAAAATCATCCTGACCCTTCGGGAAGCGGATTCCAATATACTTCCGCGTTTAGATCCAGGTTTACTAATTATTTGTGATTGTACTCGCTCCATTGCACCGGTTATGAATAACCAGTAATTAAAACTACTTTGTAAAGTTTTTTATACAAATAGTGTAATGGATTCTCATCAAAATAGATATGAATTAAGCTTCTAATAGTACTTCAGATTTTTTATTAGAAATTTCTTTGTTCTTAAGTTTGGATTTATTTTTATTGGTTATACTAGTAGGTATATCTGGAAGCTTTACCATTGTATCTTCTTCCATAATATTTTGGACTTCATTAAGAATTTCTATCGCATCAGAATTAATAGGAACGGAAATAGTATCGGAAGTCAAATTCACATTAGATTCTATTAATACATCTGACGTTAATGTTGACAATTCAGAAATAATATTAGTAGCAGTAGGTATCGTGGTTTTAACATCATCTTTAACTTCTTTAATAGTAGCAATCATTGGATTAATAGTATCAAGAATTTCAGCAAATTCAGATATTGTGGAAAATCTTATAACTATTACTTCTAAACTCAATAATAGCTTTTGAGTTGTATTTTTTATTTTTCTAATATTTGCCAATTCGTTTGCTAATGCTTTTGCACGTAAATTATCACCATTTTTTATATTTATAATTACTTTATTATGTAAATCAGTATCCAAAGTAGTAAATCTATTATCAAGCATCCGCAGTTTTGCAAGTTGATTATTAACAACTCTGCTTGCATTATCTAGTTTTGATTTTAACAGAGGATACTTTTCCATATGTTTCATATTAACCTTTAGAATGTTAAGGTTAGAGTTAATCTATCTAGACAAATTGATTTTCGAAAGCTTAGTTAATAGTTAAGCAATAATTATAAAAAGTTATCAAGTTAGATTAAATTTTTTTCAAAAGCAATCCATGTTTTTTATCAAATCCATTTACTCTAACTTTTGATCCAATAGGAAGTTCGTTAGGTTGTTTAATTCCTGGCAGAAATCCAGATACTCGAATAGGAGCATTATCTAGAGTAAATATTACCCATGCATAACTATCTACATCCTCAAATCCCTCAGGCGGAACGGTATGAATAGTAAAAGTATTTACAGTACCTGTACCATCATATTCTATTAAAGTAAATTTATTGCCTTGACATTTTTCACAATATAGAACGGTTTCGAGAATTATAGTCCCACAATTATTACATTTCCTAGCTAGGATTTTAAAATTCTGTGCAGAAGTGATAAATTTTTCTCTCACTCCTCCGCTTACAGGATTGTTCAATGTAATATCAATCCACCTTTTTAAATATATGGACTGCGGCACTTGCTCCTGTTGCACCAAAATTGTGAGTTAAAGCAATTTGTGCATCTTTAATTGTTCTTTCTCCAGATTTTCCAGTAAATTGTTCAAAAACTTCAACAACTTGTCCTACTCCTGTGGCTCCAATAGGATGACCTTTAGACTTCAATCCTCCAGATGGGTTAATTGGAATTTTCCCTTTTCTATAGGTTGCACCTTCACTAATTGCTTTAGCCGCTTTCCCTTTTTGAAAAAATCCTAGATCCTCTACATCAATTATCTCTGCAATTGTAAAACAATCATGAACTTCTGCAAAATCTATGTCTTCTGGAGTTATTCCAGCCATTTTATAGGCTTGATTAGCAGCAGCAACTGTAGCTGGGATAGTAGTTATATCTTTTCTACCTTGAACAGCAGCAGGAGATCCACCTCGTCCTGATCCAATAACTTGAATATATGGCTTTCCACTTTTCTTTGCAAAATCTTCACTACATATAATGACTGCAGAGGCACCATCTGAGAAAGGACAACAATCATATAATTTTAATGGAGAAGCAACTACAGGTGAATTAAGAACATCATCAACAGTAATTTTCTTGCGTACATGAGCTTTAGGATTTAGTAAGCCATTTTCATGATTTTTTATTGCTACATTTGCTAGATCTTCTTCATCTGCTTTAAACTTAGTCATATAAGATCTTGCAATTGATGCAAATAAACCTGGAAAAGAAGCACCATTACCACCTTCGTAAAAAACATCGGAACAGTACGAGAAAAGAGTTGTACTTTGATTTGTTCCAGTATGAGTTATTTTTTCTACACCTAAAGCCAAAACACAATCATAAAAACCAGCACGAACATTTGCATATGCTTCCCTAAACATTATTGATCCTGAACCACATGCTGATTCAATAGTCAATCCAGGAACATGTGATATTCCTAAATTACTCATAATAACTGGAGCCATATGTACTTGTTTATCTGCTACTCCAAAAACATTTGAAATATAACCGGCTTGAATATCATGAGGTGAAATTCCTGCAGATTCAATAGCATCGACAGATGCATTAAGAGCTATTTCTATAACGCTTTCATTGAGCTTACCATATTTAGTACTACCAGCTCCTAAAATACAGACATTATTCACAACATAAATTATTGTGAGTCGTATAAAAAGGTTAGACAGCTGAGATAAATAAAAATAGGATTTGATATGTAATATAAAACTTAAAATAAATCAAATTTGATTATGGTCATTTATTAATCTGTATGATTATACTATTAAAAAAAAAGTATTTATAAAGAATTATAAAATATTAAAAAGAATGAAAAAGGCATTTAAAAAGACACATGCATATAGTGAGAAGAGATCTCGTAGTAAGAAGGAAGCAAAATTAGAAAGAAGAATTAGAAAAAAACCCAAATATTAATAGATTTTATCTTCGATTTTTAAAAATAAAAAACAATAAATAGATAAATCGTTTACATTAGTTAGTTTGAATAGAAATACAGAAACTAAAAAAAAAGTTACGAAAAAAGGCATGATTATAACAATACTGATCGTTATTGGAATTGTAGCTGCTAGTTTTATTGTTTATCTTGTACCTTGATTATTTGCTTAATACTTATAATGATATTATTATCCTTATTAATATAAAATAAAATATATCAAAAAATATTATAAATTGATTGAATAAAAAAAGAATATAGATGATATAATTTCTTATTATTTAATACCTTAATGGTAATATAATGATAATAACAATAATGAAATAATTTGCTTGTTATAATAAGCAATATATTATATATGCAGAAAAAAGTAATACTTTAGTTTATATGCTATATTTGAACTCACAATATAAGTCTTGTATAATTACTCTCAATCAGTTCTTATTTGAGAATAAAATAATTTAAAACCATTAAAAAAATAATCTAAATATCTAATAATAATATAGAGCAAAGATATGTTATCCAATATTATCCGATAAATCGATAAAGATCATAAATAATTATTTTATTATTATTATCCTTATTATCTCTAACCTTGAGGTATTATTAGATTTAGTAAAAATAAATTAATTATCTATAAGAGGTAATAGTCAAATCAATAATATAATACAATATCTATTAATTTATGATAATTTTATACGAGATCACTTATTGAACGAATCTATATTAATTTGTATTTTTATTTGTATTTTTTATATTTATATTTGGAATAATAGTATAGTCAAATAGCCACTTAATTTTTTTAAAATATAACACATAGATCCTGTACATTTTAAACCTTTTTATAAGATAAATTCTTTATCTTTCATCAGCATATGTTATCTTAGTACAATAAAATAATAAACTTTAATAAATTCATAAATATATAAAAATTTTAATGCTTTATAAAATTTTATTATAACTTCCAATTATCAAAGAACCAGTTAACATAGTTGAATTGCATTCATAAAAAATACAAGATTTGCTAAATACTATTAATTTAAAATAAATTGATATGGTGAAATTGTTAATGATATATTAATAAAATTTAATGATTTATTTTTATTAATAATTAGTAAAAAAAAAGAAGAATTTTATGTAGTAAATCCTCCAGTAGCAACTGTTATAACTATATAAACTAAAATAAAGATACCTACAAAAATCCTTGTACCTTTAAGTGTATTTGCTAATGAAGACTCTTCCTTCTTTAAAGTATTGGTGTCTTTAGTCAATATAGCCAAAGTGTATGATAATTATAAACCCATAGTAATAAAGGTTTAAGATGAATATATGGAGTAAACAATTTTTTATAGTAATTATTTTTTATTATAATATATTTTTCTTTAACGATACACAAAGTCAATAATCATCAATTATTTATAGACATATAATCTTATTAAATAATACAAATAAAGAATTTTAGAAATTAAAAAACTATAAAAATAAAATTAGAAATTCGAAAAAAATGAAAAAGAATAGAAGTTGTATCTGCAAGAATCTTTGATATTGGTTTAATCTAAAGATCAAATTTTTGTATAATTAACAAATTTTTGTTCTTATTTATAACGTTATTAAATATCATTTGCTGCTAAAAAACCGAGATGAATGTTAATAAGGTATTATCTATGAAGGACCTTAAATAAAAGAAATTGATGTTTGAATTTAGAAATATATGGATTTCTTGTAAATTTTTATCTCTTGGAAACTAATTACGTCAAATATTTAAGAATGTTATGTTCTTGAAACAGCTGAAGAATTATTTCTATTTTATTAGAAAAAGAGTCTTTTGAATTAATATTTTTTTATCCTCAAAAATATAATTTATATAAAATATTTTACCTTTTTGTGGTAGCCAATGATAGAAAATCGGTAGCTACAACTAACATATTATAATACTATTAAGGTTTTTAATATTAAATTCTATTTTAATTCTTTTAAAATCAAAGTATTAGGTATATAAAATATTTTTAAAATAATTTATCTAAATCAAAAAAATTGGAATAGTATTTTCTAACTTGTATAAAAATCAATGACCTTTATTGGACAATTCCCATACAAGATCATTAAACATGGTATTCATATGGTCAATTTTAAGCTCCATTCCTTCAAGTAAAGTAATGGCTTCTGCGGTATTATTTGATTTGACTAATTGTATAACTTGGTCGACATTATTCGCTAATTGGGAATGAGTAAATCTCATATGACCCATCATTTGTTCTGCAGCACCTATTTGAGAATATACTTGTTGTACAAGACCAAAAAGAATTCCAATCACAACAATGAAGATTATGGATATAACTATCTTCATAATATTATTATACAATTTGAGCTTTTAAACATTTAGAATACCATTTTACTGTAATGTTAGAATTCTAAAAAACTAGATAAATGATAATCTAAAAAATATTGATATTATCAAAATATTATAATTAGCATTGACAGAATCAATTTCTCAATTTTACATTTCCATAAGACAATCTTTGAAAGTCTTTTTCTTCTATTATAATAAGTTTTATACTACATAATTATGTAAAAGCTTGTAACAAAGTAAATTTACTTTACTTGAAATATAATTTCTAGCTTGTGAATCATCAAATCTCTTTTTTATAGTCTAACTTCAAATTATCTTTTTATTTTCATTATTTTAAAAACATGGTAAAAATTATCATATAGAAACAATAGAACAGTTTTGAAAATTCCTTAATATATGCGCCGGGAGAGGGATTTGAACCCTCGCGACCTTTCGGTCACAAGCTTACTTGATAATTCCAGGCTTGCGCCCTTCCAGGCTAGGCGACCCCGGCAATATTCTTTTAAGTTAAAATAAAAGAATGAAATGGAAAATATAATCTATTGGATAAGGCTTTAGATATTATTTTCTTCAATAAGATTAATAAAATAAAAATAAGGCATAAGAAAAGTTTTATTAAGATGAATAGCTCAGAAATTTCTCAATTCTGTAAAAAAAATGATCATATAGAATGTAATGATTGTATGTGTAAATGCCACATTCCAGGTACGATGGAAAATTTAGCAAAAAAAATTGCTAAATTAGATAAAAATATCCCAGGAATAGGAGAAACAATTTAATTTATTATATTTAAAGAAACTTATTATTAATAATAATCATTGAAAAATTATTTTAAAAATTTATTTCATAAAGTATATGGTAATTATTTTACGAAAATATCTCTTATTATTTCCAACCTTTTGGATATGTATTAGGTTTCATAATTAATCGTTTCATGATGAAGGAAATACCACTTTTTTGAGAAATTATATCATCTATATTCATAAGAGATTGAGCTAATCCTACTATTTCTCCTTTTAAAGTGTATATTCCTACTAAATCACCCTTTTGAATTTTTGGTGAAAGTTGAGTAATCCCAGGAATAGCTAATGGTGCGCCATGACAAAGAGCATCAACAGCAGTATCTCTAATAATAACTGAAGGAATATTATCAAAACATATTTCAATAGGTCTTACCAGATTTCGGATCTTTTTTTCATCATTTTTTTCTTTATATAAATAAAAAGCATTATACAAATCATGGAGTTTGACGAGACCGTCTCTTTCAAAAAAGTTGCTAACGCGGGTTCTACGAAGTTCGATCATAGTAGCACCGGAACCCAAAACTTCACCAATATCATAAATAAGTTTTCTTATATATGTACCTGCTTGACATAATATTCTCAAAAGAATAAGGTTTTCATGATCTTCTACATATTCTAATTCATATATTCTCCGTATTCGGGTAATTCTCTTTACTGAAGACCTCTGTGGTGGACGTTGATAGATATCACCATGGAAATCTAATAATATTTTTTCTATAGATTTTCTTGTATAATTTGAATGAACTCTTGCCAAGGAAAAATATTCCTTTGGTCCTAATAATAAAATTGAAAGTGCTTTGGTACCTTCTCCAAGTCCCATCGGCAATAAACCAGTTGCTCCTGGATCTAATGTACCACTATGTCCGGATTTATCTATATTTAATATACGTTTGACCCAAGATGCAATTTCATGACTTGTGGGGCCTGCTGGCTTGTCAATCAATATTAAACCATAATCAAATAATATATTAATAGGACGATTAAATGGATGAAAACCATATTTATCATCCGTTAGACTATCTGATAATTTAAGTAAATCATCTAATTGAATGAGTTTTTCATTATTTTTGAAATTCATCGTTAAAAATATTTTAAAAACAATATTAATAATTTTAATCTTTCATTACCTAGTAATTAGCCTTTTATCAAATTCGTAAATTTTTTACAATAGTTTTTGATATTAAAAGTATAGATTCGAGATCTAGTAAATCTGTATCTAACACAAAATCAAAAACGGAAAGATCTTTTCCAAACTCGTAACCGTATAAGTTATGATAGATAAGAACATTATTATCATCGCGTTGTTGGATTATATCTCTTGCTTGCTTTAGGTTTAAGTTATCTCTCTTTGCCATTCTTTTGATTCTGTTACTTCTAGAGCCTTTTAACCAAATTTTAATTGATTCTGGAACCAACCATGGCAATGTATAACTTGTCACTACAACTTTACCTTTTCTGACGATTTCGACCAATTTTCTATCTACTTCTATATCAAAATAAGAATTTGACTCTCTTTCTTCCATAAAATTTTTAGCCTCTTCAGTATCCCACCAATCATTACCAGATACTATATATCCTTTCTCAGCTGCTAACATTTTTAGTACATCTCCACCATTGTAATGTTTATACCCGAATTCTCTTGCCAATTCTGTAGCAATAGTTGTTTTACCTACTGCCGGCCATCCCGATATAACAATACTATTTAATATCTTATTTTTATAATTAGATATAGTCATTTAGGTCATACTTGGAAGTGAAGTTTTGGTTATTTTAGCAATTATTCCACTTGTTCCAAGAGATGTAATAAGAAACCAACCCCATAGAAAAAGCTCGCCAGCAACATTGCATGCGCCTTTAGGTTCACCTTTTTCATCAATTACAGTATCTATTTTTACATTTTCTTCAGTACACATTATATATGGAATATGAAGTGGCGAAAGTGCTACTGTTTGACCAAAAAGAGCAGGAAATACTAAAATCCATAGCATAAATGAAGGTATCATATAGAGCATCATAGGACGCATTTGTTGTTGTTGCATCTCTAAACTCATCTTATTAACATAAGCTTGTTTTTTCTTTAATTCACTAATTCTAACTTTATCTTTTTTTCTAATAGCATCAGTGTATTCTTTTCTCCATTCATTTGTTTCTTTCATAACTTTTGACAATCTATCAATATCAGTAGTCTTCTTTCTTAATACTGCAAAAGCAAAATTCAGACCAATAGCAATTAAAGCAGCTACAAGCATACTAGAAAACAAATCTGGAAATATAGGGTGTTTAGTATATGCAGGCGTAAGTCCAGGAATCTGTAAAATTAGATCAGTTAAATCCATGATGTTATTTGTCTTTTTTTGAGGTATCCAATATTAATGAAACCATTTTTTGAGTACAATCAGTAATAGAATTTTCGTGATTTGCAAGGATTTTAAATGGAGCTCCAGATACTATTGAACAGCATGAAATTAGTATCTTTGACACATAGATATCATTTCTAATAGAATCCATTGATATTATATCTCTATCTCTGGAAGAATCGTTCTGTCTTCTATGATAAATTTCCTCAGGATTTGCAATTATTAGTACCAAATTAGTTGGTTTTAGATTGTTTAATAAATCAAGAGGCAATCCCGGATAATATCCCTCTTTAGTATTTATAAATAAATGTGTGTCAATTATTACCACATCAGCATTTATTTGTGAAATTTTTTTGGCAGCTAGATTTTGTAATTTTTTCTGTTCATAGATAGAAAGTCGTCTTATTTCGTCTCGATTTGTTATGTTTAACTTGTTTGCTTCTTCTAACATTATTTTTCCAAATTCTGCTAGAATAGTTTTGACACCTTTTTCTTCAAGTGTTTTTTTAACACTAGAGACTACGGTAGTTTTACCTACTCCAGGTATACCTACCACAACTATTCTTTTAATCTTTTCTTCCAATCAAAGCCGCCAATTTAGGCATAGTAGTATCTACCTTTTCTCTTATCAACAAATTATAATAGTTTACAAGAATATCTACCATCAACAATAACCCTATACCACCACCAAAAAGACCAAGAACATCTGAAACTGATGCCAATAAACCAATTGCTATACCTCCAATTATAGTTACAGAAGGAATATATTTATCTAAGACAGTTTGAACAGTATTCTGGGATCTTCTGAAGCCAGGTATTTGAACATCTGCATCTAATAGATTTTTCGCTGCTGCTTTTGCTGAAAGGCCACCTAATTCTACCCATAACCGGCCGAATATAGTAACAATAGCCGTTATTAAAATAATATTCACTACTGCCCGAATTGGATCCTGAGCAACTACATCCAGTCCTCTTGGAGTAGTAATATAATATAATAAGCCCCCTATAGGAGTCTGTTGTTGTGTTGGATCAAATTGAGCTATCCAATTAAAGAAAGGATTATCATTTTCTGGATTATAGTTTGCCCATAGCATTTGACCCATAAATATTGCATTAGCAACCAAAGCTGTGGTTAAAATTACTGGAATATTAGACACATAAAGAAGCTTAATTGGATAGACTGCAGTAAAGCCTCTATACTTGGTTGAAACAATTGGAATATCAATATGGATACCCTGAGTATATACTAAAAGTGCCAAAACACCTCCTGTCAAGATAAAAGTAAAGATACTGGGCAATTGGCCACTCCTAAAGAAAGTATCAGAAAGTTCCCCATTAGCGGCTGAATCAATTACAAAAGGAATAATTCCTACTGGCCCATCTGGTCCTGCAAGAGGACTAAATACACTCCAAAATATAGTCTGAGCCACACCTGCAGCTATAAACAAGCTTATACCTGATCCTAATCCCCAACCCTTTTGGATTAATTCGTCTAAAAACATAACAATAAGACTAGTAAATATCAATTGTGCTATCAAAATTGGTACAAAATCAGGTGAAGCAACCAAAGGTCCATAAACACTTGCTCCATAAAGACCACCTTCAGCAATAATAACAATTATAGTTACAAGTTTAGTTGCCGAAGTAAAAAGAGCTCGATCATCAGGATTTTTAAAATTTAATTTTAAAATATCAGAGCCTTTGAGCAATTGCATAAGTAACCCAGCAGTTACAATAGGTCCTATACCAAGTTCTAGTATAGTT
The DNA here is from genome assembly GCA_035706205.1 of Nitrososphaeraceae archaeon. Taxonomy (GTDB): domain Archaea; phylum Thermoproteota; class Nitrososphaeria; order Nitrososphaerales; family Nitrososphaeraceae; genus TH1177. The sequence continues at coordinate 46,917 of DASSVK010000054.1, forward strand.
CCTTGTTGTGCGGCAAAAATAACACGTGCGAAGGCAAGAAAATCAAACTGTGGTTCATCAGTGACACCATAAAGTGGAATTTGACCCATAACAAGATATGCAAAAACTGCTATTCCACACCATACAAATTTTTCTGTTAAAGTTATTTTCTTCTTTGGTTTTTCTACTTGTGGAATATATCTAGAAATTGTTTTTATTGATTTGCGAATGAAACCTTCATTCTGAATGGTACTCATTGGAAATTACACTTCCTCCAATTGCTTGAATTTTTTCAACTGCACGCCGAGAAATTTGTTCTACCTTGACATTCATCTTGGTTTTTATTATACCTCCTCCTAAAAGCTTGTTAATTCCCAGATTAGTTAAATCTAAGGTTCTATTTTCAGAGTCACTTTTGACAAATTTGGAATACAAAAAATCTAAATCTTTAACGTTAGCCCATTTTTTTACAGAAACCTTGTGATGAGATTTAGTTTGAGGATGTCCAAAATGATTAGGTTCTTCAATAACAGTGCGTATCCAAAAATGCTTATGTTTACCAGCCTGTCCTACTCCGCCTCTTGATCCCGATTGTCTATGTTGACCTATTTGACCCCAACCACAATATCTGGTTCCGCGTTGTCTCCTACTTTTTCTAAACCTAGTAGCCATAATCAAGACACCTCGATTTTTTTTTATGAATAAAAAAGATTAGCGAAATCATCATCATTCTTCCATTAATAAAATTTTGTAGTATTTATATCATTCTCCTAACTAGATCAGTTAACTCATTATTTTCTCCCAATACACCTTTCTGATTGTACTGAGTTGTTATTTTCCTCTTGAAACCACCTTTAGGAGGACTTAGTGAAAACCAGGGTTTAAGATCTTTAATTTCCGACAAACCAACATTATTTTTATGAATGGCATTAGCTAATTCATCTATAGTTTTATAATTAGATGGAAGAGGAGACTGATTTAATGTATGGAACCCTTTTTTCCTTCCTCTTGTTTTTAACAGATCTTTGATAATGGATTCATCAACAGACTTCCAAGCAACAATGTCTTTCACTTTTCGTAACATTCCTAGAGTTTGATGATTTTCTGTTATTATTGTTGCATTAAACTTTCTTCTCAAGTTTAAATTTTCTAAAGTTTTTTCTGCCCAATTTGGGATATTAACCAATCCACGAATTCTAATAACTAGATAGACCATATCTCGTCACTATCCTGCTGTAAAAGTGCTTCTTAAGGCATTGAATATAGCTTTTGTAGTTGAAGCCATAGTGTTTGTTGATCCATATGATTTAGTCCAAGCATCTTTTAACCCAGCCAATTTTAATAGAGTTTTTATATTCTCTCCTGCTACCAAGCCTAATCCTCTTGGACCAGGTAGTATCTCAATTGTAACACTTCCACCTTTACCTGATACTTGGAAAGGAATCGAATGTAATTGATTACATCGACATTCCCAACTTCCACATCCTAACTTAATTGGTATAACATTTAGATAGGCAGAATTTGTAGCTTTATCGATGGCATTTCGCATTTGTGCAGCTTTTCCCTTACCTATTCCAAACCATCCACCCTCGTTTCCTACTGCAACCAGTGCATCAAATCTTGTCATTTCACCAGCATCTGTTTGTTTTTGAACAATTCCTACATGAACTACTTGACTTTTCATATCTGGAAGCAGTTGTTTTACAATTTCAGATTCTTGAATTCTCATCCCATTTTCAAAAACTTGTTCCATAGAAGATATTTTACCACCTGCAACTAGCATACCCAATGAAGTCCGTGGTTTCCATTCGACTTGTTTTTCTTGTCTAGGAAATTGATGACTCATCTTGTTAGCTCCCTACTGATATGTTCTTCTTTCTCTACTTTATTTTTACCATTGTTCTCTAATCGATTATTTTTATCTTTTATAAAATTCTGAATTTCAAGTTTCATTATTTTTTCCTTAAACTCCTCAAAATGACTTTTATAATTCTCCGGATTTAAACCATTTTTTATAATAATGGAAAATCTTTTATTATAAATTTCAGAATCAGACTTTAAAGCTGATGCATAATTAGCTATATGTTCTCCAGAAATACGTTCAGTACTAGGGAAAGAGTCTTCTGATGATGGTATTTCAATTCCACCATCAATTATGCCTTTTAGACAAGATGATAATCTTTCAGTAAATGCATCTTTGCCTGTATAAAGTATAGCATTATCAATTCCCTTAAAAGATGCTTTTTTACCTAACAACAAACCGGTCAGGTAGCATGCTGGAAGAGAATTTAAGGATCCCTTCCAACCAAGTTTTACTAAATTAGTACTATGAGCAGAAGTAATTACTTTATCCCCTGTAATAGAAGGTTCTAATACTTGTGTTAGAATATTCTGATTTGTTACTTTTATAGTTATAAACCTCTTTTTACTTAATAATAGAGATGATCGTTTATGATAATTTGTTTTTCTTTCTCTAATCCTCTTTAATGTATGTATATAACTCATTACAGTTCTTTCTCCAATTTTTTAATAATAAATGCAGAATTTTACAGCACTTATAAACGTTTTATTGATAAATTTCCAGATTTATTTGATATTTTTTCTATATTACTCATCCTGTTTGCGATCAATGCAGCATATGATCCTGCTCCTATTCCATTATCAATATTTACAACAGTTAATCCAAGTGCACAGCTTTGTAGCATAGAGGATAGAGCAGCTATACCATGAGAACCGAAACCATATCCAACAGAAGTAGGAACTCCAATAACAGGAACATTGACACAGGATGAAACTAAAGAAGCTAAAGCACCTTCCATACCTGCAACCACTACGATTGCCTGTACATTCTCTGACATCATCTTTTCAAGAGTTGGAAAAACTCTATGAATTCCTGCAATACCAATATCATAAGAAATAATTGATTCACAATTCATTGCTTTGGCCATTAATCTAGCTTCTTCTGCTATTCCTATATCTGATGTACCTCCTGAAATAATTCCTATCTTATAAGAATGACATTTAATTGTAGCAATCGTTGATAAAAGCATAGTAGAACTACTCTTACCAATTTCAAAATAGAGATTCTTTCTTTTTACAAAATCTATTATTTTTCTAATATGTTTCTTTTGAATCTTACTTATAACTATTGTTTTATTTTTACCCAGTATATCAGAAATTATTTTTGTTATATCCGAATAATCCTTGTTTGCTGCAAATATTACTTCAGGAATTCCTTTTCTTATTCTTCTATTAATATCTAATTTTGCAATATTTTTTCCTACATTATGAATATAAAAAGAAGTAATATGTCTTTTAAGTTCATTTATCGAGAGATTTCCATTATTATATTCATTTAATAGTTCTTCAAATTCCATTATTTTATTTCTGACTGTACGAACTTTATTGCTTCTTTTACGCTTGTAACACCTAAATCAAAAATTTTTCTTTCATATTCGTTCAGCTGTAATTCAATAATCTTTTCAATACCATTTGATCCTAAGACTACTGGAACCCCTATACATAAATCAGATACACCATATTCGCCTTCTAAATAAGCAGAAACAGGTATTACTTGTTTTTTATTTTTTTTAATACTTTCGATCATTGTTGCAACTGCATTACCCGGGGCATACACAGTAGCTCCTTTTAATGCAATAACTTCGGCAGCAACTTTTTTTGTTCCTTCAAATATTTCTTGAGATTGTTCATTAGATAAAAATTCATTTAAAGGAATTCCACCAATAGAAGAAAAACGAATCAATGGTAACATATTCTCGCCATGTTCACTAATTACCATAGCTTGAATAGATTTCCTTGAGAAACCAGTAATATCATGAATAAAACTTTTAAATCTAGCTAAATCTAGCATACCACCCATTCCAATTACCTTATTTTTCTTGAAACCAGTTGTTTTTAAAGCAAGATAAGTCATCGGATCTAATGGATTAGTGACAACAATTACTCTTGCATCATTAGCATGTGTTGAAATTTTATGGGAGACATCCTTTACAATACTAGCATTTTTATTTAATAAATCCATTCTAGTCATTCCTGGTTTTCTTCCTAATCCTGCTACAAGTACAACAAAATCTGAATTCACCATATCCTCATAACTATTTGATCCTTTTACTCTAGAATCTATACCATGTTCAGATAACTGATGATTAATATCCATTGCTTCACCTTGTGGGAGTCCTTCAATTACATCTAACAATAAAATATCATCTAATTCTCTGAGTCCACAATTTAATGCAACAGATGCACCTACTCGTCCAGATCCTACTATTGTAATTGTCATAGAGTGGATTATTTTTAGATAAATTATAAGTTTACTAAAACATTTACTGCATAAAGGTTAAATTTTCATTATTGATTAGATTAAAATAAGAAAAGTAATTTTAATGTATGTTTAGTTATTATTGTAACCAATAGAATTATGGCTAAAATTTCAATAATTGACGCTCAGCTTGCTGGTTTATCAGGAGATATGATTTTATCTGCTTTAATAGATTTAGGAGCAGATAAAAAAAAAGTAATTGATTCGATATACAAATGTGAAAATATTTTTTCAGGAAGCAAGATAAAGGATGCTAGGTTCGAAAAAGTAAATTCTAATGGATTTAATGCTACCAGATTTTATTTTGAATATAATGAGAAAATTTATCAAAGAAAAGGAATTGAAATGGTTAGAGCCTTATCTAAATCCATAGAATATCTAGATTTAAAACCTCGTTCAAAGTCTTTTATTTTGGATTCAATAAAAACTTTAATAAATGCAGAAGCAAAAATTCATGGCGAATCTATAAGTCAAGTTCATCTTCATGAAGCTTCTAGTATTGATACTTTTGTTGATTTAATTGGTTGTGCAATTGCATTAGAGGATTTAAAGATTTTTGATTCAAAAATATATTCAACTTATATTTGTATAGGAAATGGTCTAACTACCTTTTCTCATGGAACAATACCAAATCCCACAAATGCAGTTTTAGAAATTTTTAGAGGAAAATCATTTGTTCTAATCGGCAATGATCAAGGAGAAGTTACTACTCCAACAGGCGCAGCAATTTTAGTTAATCTATCTTCTGAATGTATCAGATATTATCCTCCTATAATTCCAGAAAAGATAGGTCTAGGAGCTGGTCATAGAATCTTAAAAAATACACCTAATATTCTTAGAATAGTCATTGGTAGGGACCCAGTTAGCGTTGGTTTAAATAATGAGAAAATGTTTTTAATTGAAACAAATATAGATGATGTTGACGGAGAAATTATTGGTAATTTAATAGAGGTTTTGATGAAAGAAGGAGCAAAGGATGTAACGGTTATTCCTGGAATAACTAAAAAAAATAGACCTGTCAATTTAATAAGAATTCTCTCTGATAACTTTAAAAAGGAAATTCTTATTGAAAGATTATTTAAAGAAACCGGAACCTCAGGAATAAGAATTAATGAAATTAATAGAATAACGTTGGAGAGAAATATGATAATTATGCAAGTAGTCATTAATGAATCAGAGTATAATATTAAAGTAAAAATAACAAGAGATTCATCAAATAATATAATTAATATCAAACCCGAGTTTGAAGATTTAAAGAAAATATCTGAACTTGAAAATAATTCATTAAAAACTATTCAAGAATTAGTTATGTATCAAATATATAAAAAATTTAAGGCGAGTAATTATGAATAGTGACGAATGTTTTTTACAATTAAAAGACTGGTTTATTAAAAATACAAATGGAAATGTATTCATAGCATTTTCTGGAGGGGTAGATAGTGCGATAGTAGCATTTGCGGCTAAAAAAGCAATAGGCGAAAAAGCAATTGCCATTACTGCAAATTATAAGACTTTAGCATTATCTGAACTTGAAGATGCCAAAAGAGTAGCAAATGAGATAGGAATTCATCATGTAATAATTGAATATAATGAATTGGAAGATACCAATTTTATCAAAAATGATATACAAAGATGTTACTATTGTCGAAAAAGTCTAGGCGAACATATCAAAGCATATGTAAAAAAATACCAGGTTACAAACATTATTGATGGAACCCATTTGGATGATATAAAAGATTATCGTCCTGGTTTGAAAGCGTTGAGAGAACACAAAATTAAAAGTCCTTTATTAGAGAAAAGAATAGGAAAAAAAGAAATAAGAGAAATTGCTAAAAAATATAATATTAGTGTAGCAAATAAGCCTTCTAATTCGTGTTTAGCATCTAGAATTCCATATGGAAATAGGATTACCCAAGAGAAATTAAAAAAAATTGAAATTTCAGAGGAAAAAGTTAAAGAGTTATTTAATATTAGTCATGTTAGAGTAAGAGATCATGGAGATATAGCTAGAATAGAAATTTCAAGAGATGAAATGGAAAAAATGTTTGATAAAAGAAAACTTAATCAACTGGATGCAGAATTAAAAAGTACAGGTTTCAAATATGTCTCTTTAGATTTATATGGATACAGATCTCGAAAGCTAATTGTGATTAATGATTGAGTAAAACTAAAATTAATAATAATTTGATTTATTTAGATCATGCAGCTTCCACTCCTGTACTTCAAGAAATAATTGATGAAATGATACCATATTTAGGAAATTTATTTGGTAACCCATCTTCAATTCATACTCATGGAATAAAATCAAAAATTGCAATTCAAATTGCAAGAAAAAGGGTTGCTGCATTAATATATTCCAAACCTAGTGAGATTTATTTTACATCAGGCGGGACAGAATCGAATAATTTAGCTTTGAAAGGAATATGCAAAAATATTAGAAACAATCAAAAAATAAAAAATCATATAATTACCAGTGCTATCGAACATGATGCAATTTTAGAAACCTGTAAGAATTTAGAAAAAGACGGATTTGATATTTCATATTTGAATGTAGATAGAAATGGAATTATTGATAAAAGTGAATTAAAAAAATATCTTACAGAAAAAACAATATTAGTTAGTATAATGTCAGCTAATAATGAAATTGGTACTATTCAACCAATTAAAGAATTATCTGAAATTGTTCATAATTTTGATAAAAAGATAATATTTCATTCTGATGCAGTTCAAGCTGCTGGTAAAATACCGATAAATGTTAAAGAATTAGATGTTGATGCGTTATCATTGTCATCCCATAAAATGAATGGACCAAAAGGAGTTGGAGCCTTATATGTACGCGATAAAGTAAAATTTGAGCCCTTGATACATGGTGGTGGACAAGAATTGAATCTTAGATCAGGAACTGAAAATGTCCATGGTATTGTGGGTTTTGGAAAAGCTTGTGAGATAAGTATGAGAAATTTGAAAAATAATTCTCAGTATATGTGTTATTTGAGAGACTTTTTAATTGATCAAATAAAGAAAGAGATTCCAGATAAAAAATTGAATGGTTCTTTGGAATACAGATTACCAAATAATGTCAATTTTACATTTTTAGGGATAAATGGAGAGGATCTGCTGATTAAATTGGATGAAGACGGAATTTTAGCATCTACAGGTTCTGCATGTTCTACCAACAGACAAAAAGAATCTCATGTATTGAAAGCTATTGGTCTTAATCATGAAGAAATCTCTGGTTCAATAAGGTTTTCATTAGGAATACAGAATACTATTGAAGATATAGAAAAAACTATCATCGTTTTAAAGCAAAGAATAACTGAGCTCTTGAAGATTTCACCATTGAAACAAAAGTATAAAGAGTAGGCAAAATTTTAATATAAAGTTAATTAAGGATAATATATATGCAGAATTCAGAAAAAATTCCAAATATAGGGGATACAGCACCAGACTTTGAATTAGTTAATGAGGAAATGAAAAGGATGAAATTGAGTGATATAAAAGATAAAAAAATAATTCTTGCTTTTTTCCCTGCTGCGGAATCTCCTGTGTGTACTGCCGAAATGTGTAACTTTAGAGACTATTTAAGTGATTTAAATAACAAAAATGCACAGGTAATTGGGATATCTATTGATGGTCCTTTTGCTAATAAGTTTTTCAAAGAAAATCGTCATCTGAATTTTCCATTATTAAGTGACTATAATAGAGAAGTAATTAAAAAATATAATGTTGTAATGAAAGATCTAGCATCACTTAAAGGTTATAATGCTGCCAAAAGAGCCATTTTTATATTAGATAAAGATAAAAAAATACAATATAAATGGATTTCAGATAATCCATTGATTGAGCCTAATTATAAAGAAATTATGAATAACCTCAAATAGAAAGCAAATTTTTTATTTTTAAATGCTATAAACAAAAATAAAGTTTTTCGCTAATCTATTATAGCAACAACTTCGTTTCTTGAGACAGTTGAACCCTCTTTTACTTTGACTTCCTTTACTACACCATCTTTATGAGACTTAACAGCAATTTGCATTTTCATAGATTCAAGAACTAAAATAGGATCACCTTCCTTTATTGTATCATCTTTTTTAACAGAGACTTTAACGACTCTACCCGGTATTTGGCTGGTTATATTATTAGCTCGACTTACAGTTCCCTTAGCACTTAAAGATTTTTCTATAATTTCGGTTATTTTGGATTGTTTCTTTATTTCAATTATGACTCCGTCAATAAAAATTTTATATTTTGTTTCAGTAGAAGAAAGAATTTTTACATGATGAAATGTATTACCCAGCATAAATTCAAATTCATCTGATTTTGATTTTAAAATTTTTAAATTATATTTTTTTCCATCTATTTCAAATAAAAGATCACCTTCTCCTTTATTGTATATCAATTCGGCATTAATTAATTCAGGTCGACCCTCTATTTGAAATTTCATTAATAAAATCCTCCACTCATTGACTTTTGTATTTTATTCAATCGTTGAGGACTTAAATTTGATTTTTTTACATATTCAGATTGTAATAAAATTGCCGATATTGCTGCATATGCTTTGTCTTTGTATTCCTGACTTCTTTTTTGTTTCATCTTTTCTATAATATTATATTTCTCAATATAATCAGTAGAAATATTGCCATTTATAAAATTAGATTCTTCTATAATTGTTTTATGAATTGGAATAGTAGTATTTATTCCTTCAATAGTAAATTCAAATAAAGCATTCTTCATTCTTACTCGTGCTTCGTTAAAGTCACCACCATAGGTAATTAATTTAGCAATTAATGAATCGTAATAACCAGACACATTACAACCTGGATAGAGAAAAGTATCCACTCTGACTCCAGGTCCAGAAGGAATATTGCAATTTGGAATAAATCCTACAGATGGAGTAAAATCATAAAAGGGATCCTCAGAATTTATACGACATTCTATGGCACAGCCTTTTAATTCAAGATCTTTTTGTTTAAATGGTATTTCTTCACCTTGAGCAACTTGAATTTGTAACTTGACAAGATCCTTTCCAGTAACAAGTTCAGTAACTGGATGTTCAACTTGTAATCTAGCATTAATTTCAATAAAATAAAAATTGCCTTTAGAATCAGATAAAAATTCTGCTGTTCCAGCGTTTAAATAGTCTAGAGCAGTACTTGCACGTACTGCAATTTCTCCTACTTTTTCTCTAATTTCTTTATTAACTACCGGTGAAGGTGACATTTCAATAAGTTTTTGGTGTCTTCTTTGAATAGAACATTCCCTTTCGAAAAGATGTCTACCATTTCCACTAGAATCTCTTAGCAATTGATATTCAATATGCCTGATGTTGGTAAGATATTTTTCTATAAATAATGCAGACTTGCCAAATGCTGCTTTTGATTCATTTGATGCTAGTTCAAATTCTTGTCTAAGTTCTTTTTCGTTACTTACCAATCTAATGCCTCTTCCTCCTCCTCCATAAGCAGATTTAAGCATCACAGGATAACCTGCGTCCTTAGCGATATCTACAGCCAATTCTATATCTTCAACTACTCCATCACTTCCAGGTACAGTAGGAACTTCAGCTTTTTTCATTATTTCTTTACATTTCATTTTATCTCCAGCTAACTCCATCGCTTTTGCGGTTGGACCTATAAAAATAATGTTATTTTTCTTACACTCCTCAGAAAATAATTCATTTTCAGAGAGAAATCCATAACCAGGATGTATAGCATCGGCACCAGATAATTTAGCTATATCAATTATTTTGTCTATACAAAGGTAACTTTCTGACGCTTGTGCTGCGCCCAATCTATATGATTCATCAGCTCTTTTAACATGTATTGATCGATTATCTTCATCTGAATAAACTGAGATTGATTTTATTCCCAAATCTTTGCATGCTCTAATAACACGTAGAGCAATCTCTCCACGGTTTGCTATAAGAATGCTTGAAATTTTGGACATCTAACTTCACCTATAAATTGATATTCCCATGTTTTTTCCATGGACCCGTTTCTTTCTTTCCTAATAATGATGCAATAGCTCCTATTATCATAGTTCGAGTTTCCATAGGATCAATTACTAGATCAATAATTCCTTTCTCTGCCGCAATATAGGGATTAGCAAATTTTTTCCTATATTCATCAGCTAATCTCTTTTTTGTTGTTTTTGCATCTTGAGAAGATTTAAGATCTCTTCTATGAATTATTGTAATTGCTGCTTCAGGTCCTAAAACTGCAATTTCTGCAGTAGGCCATGCAAAATTAATATCTGCTCTTAAGTTTTTACTCCCCATTGCAATATAAGCTCCGCCATACGCCTTTCCAATGATACAAGTAATCTTAGGCACTGTTGCTTCACAATATGCATATAATAATTTACTACCATGTCTAATTATTCCATTATGCTCTTGATCAGCACCTGGTAAATAACCAGGTGTATCAACTAACGTAATAATAGGTATATTAAAAGAATCACAAAATCTAATGAATCTTGCTGCTTTATTAGAAGAATCTATATCTAAAGCACCTGCTAAATACATTGGTTGATTAGCTACAATGCCAACTGTTTTACCATCCATTCTAGCAAAGCCTACAATGATATTGCTTGCAAAGGATTCATGAATTTCAAAAAAATCTTTATCGTCGATTATACTCATAATGATTGATTTAATATCGTATGGTTGATATGGATTCTCAGGCAACATATTAATCAATGAAGGATCAAGTCTATTTGGGTCATCGTTTGATTCTATTGATGGTGGTTCTTCTAAATTGTTTTGAGGTAGAAATGAAAGTAATTTTTTAATTTTTTCCATACATTCATATTCATTAGCTGCAACCATATGAGCAACTCCTGACTTAGTTGCATGAGTAGAAGCTCCTCCGAGTTCTTCGAATGATACATCTTCACTTAAGACTTCCTTCACAACTTCAGGTCCAGTTACAAACATCTGTCCTATATTCTCTACCATTATTACAAAATCTGTCATTGCCGGAGAATATACAGCACCACCAGCACAAGGTCCTATGCTAGCAGTTATTTGAGGAATTATTCCAGAAGCAGTAGTATTTCTATAGAAAATATCACCATAGCCGTCTAAACTCATTACTCCTTCCTGAATTCTGGCTCCACCAGAATCAAGAACTCCTATGATTGGTGCGCCTACTTTAATGGCTCTATCCATAATTTTTACAATTTTTCTTGATGCCATTTCACCCAATGAGCCACCTAAAACTGTAAAATCATATGCGTACACAAAGATTTTTCTGCCGTTAATTGTTCCAAATCCCGTAATCATGGCATCCCCGTAGAATTTCGTAGTTTCAGGATCATCCTGTCTATGAGTCACATATTTATCCAATTCAATAAAACTTCCTTCATCAAGAAGAAGAGCAATTCGTTCTCTAGCCGTAAGTTTGCCTTTGGAATGTTGTATATCAATTTTATCTTTACCACCGCCAGATTCAGCTAAATTTTTTAATTCATACAATTTCTTTAACTTTTCTTCGTGCATGGCTTTAGCATTTATCCGATATTCTGCTATTTATATATATAACATAATAAATATCAGATAAATAATATATACTCTATTTAATTTTATTAAAAAATTTTAATGAATTACTTGTAAATTTAATAAAAAAGAAAAACTATTGTTCTCGTAAACTTGATCTTCCTCCCTGTGCTCTTCTGAAAACATTCATACCAAGGTTATAATTTTCAAACAATGTTTTTAATGCCTCAATTTCATTAGACAATAATTGTATTTCATACTTGTTTTCATTTGGATTTTCTAATAATAAATCTAATCTTTGCTTTTTTTCGAAAAGCAATTTTCCAACATTATGTTCATATTCACTTGACATTTTCTTTAGATAATCCTAATTAGGATTTTAATTTTGCTATTTTTTTTATTTTTTCATATATTATATCTTGATATTTTAAGTAAGATTTAGGATTTTCTAAACAAGATTTACACAAGAATATAGTATCTTTTTGAAATTCTCGATTTAAAAGATCATAGTCATCAGGAAACCCATCTTGAACAGCATTACCACATAAGAAACAATGTAGATTTGGTACAATAGTTTTCTCAGAAGTTTCCTTCTTCACCTTATTATTGTTATTACAATCTAAATGTTTAATTGTTTTTGATGATTTTGACCATAGAGCGTATTCACCTGCTGAAATTTGCTTTTCACAGATCTGACATTTACCTTTAAATTTGACTAAAAGTTTTATCCATTCAGACCCCATCATAGTTTTTTATTCCTATTCATTTCTTTTTGAAGGATTTCTACAAATTTTTCATCAAGCATAAAATTTGAAATAAATTCATGAATATCTATTTTAAATTCCTGGATTATCTCAAGCATGTACGGATAAAACAACATTCCAAAAGTACTAGAAGAAACATGAAAGAATGTAGAAAGATTAGAAATCAAATTACGTAAAGATAAACCTCTTGAAAAGATTTTACCCATTAAAGGCCAGCTAATACCATATTGATTATAAGATATCATCTTATTCTGCATATTTTCATATAAAAGTTCAATTAATATATTATCCATATATTTTAATAAATTCCAATTTCTCTTTTTATATATTCGTGCTACTTGTAAATCAATTCTCGATAGACTGTCTAATAATTGGGATAAAGTATTCATATCCAGATTCGATGATACAATACTTGTAAATAGTGAATTTACAATATCTTTTCTGCGTTCTTCAGACGATAAGCCAAACCGTGGATCAGAATATTTGCCATCTAAAGATAATAAAATGATTCTGGCATTATCTTTATTTTGACTAGAAAACAATTCATTTAGACCTTCAGCGATATCAACCTTAAATTTTTGGGTTATAAATTGACCATAACCACTGCACTTAGATTGAGCAATATTAAGCATTGTTCTAATATCGCCATTACTTTTTTCAACTATCCACTTTTTATCATCAAAAGGTAGAGAATATTTTTGTTCATCTAGTACATAATTTAAAAACATCAGCATTAAATTGGATGAAATGCGTTGGAATTTAATTATTTTACAAAGTTTTGTTAAATTTTTTAATTTAATGTTACTAGAATTCGCAGCAAATAATATTGGAAAGTTTGACGATTTGACAATATTTATAAGAACTTCAATTCCTCCACTATCTTCTCTTCCATAAATACCATCTACTTCATCAAAAAAAAGAAGAATTTTTTTTCCAAAGATACTTGTATTATTAAGGAGTGGATTTACTAATTTTTCTAATTGTGAACCACTTCTAGTATCACTTGCATTTAATTCTATTAGATCATAGTTCAAAATAGAAGATAATAATTTAATGATTGTAGTTTTCCCAATTCCAGGCGGTCCTATTAAAAATAATGGTTTAGTACCAGGGAGCCATTTTACTAACCATTTCAATATAGTAATTCTTATTTCTTCATTACCAATCATCTGTTCAAAACTTTTTGGTCGATAAATTTCTGTCCAATACATATTATATCGAATCTTGATTAATGTAATTTGCGTGTTAGAGGATGAATAGTTCTTTCAAAATACTTAAAGAGATCACGTTTAGTTATATCATGATACCAATATTGATTATAATGATTAACTGTAAGAAATAAAAATGTTAGAAACGGCTTAAGTTCGAATTCTTCTGGTAAAAATTCCAAAGCGAGTTTCGCTTCATCTAAATATATTTCACTTTTCTTCAGAGTAAGTTCGAATCCTTTTCTAACATCATTGGCAATGAGGGAATAATACAGGGGCCAAGATGGTATTTTAATTGTACCTTCGTTAATTGAATCTTGCATTTCGTTACCACATCCAACAGATTCACTAGCTTTTGCCATTCCTAAATGGTAAATTTCATTTAAAGGTGTTTGATTTAAGGCCATATTTCTTCCAGCAGTACCCATAATTGAACGATATTTTTTATAACACCCAATCATATGTTCATCAGTAATTGATTCAGGTTTCATCTTTAATTTTTGATCAATTAATTGACCTATTCTAGCATCTTTAAATCCTTCTTCAAATGCTTTTAGAACTGAATCGCCTCCTTGAGAAATTTTTTCCCTAGCTATATCCAAAATATAAGGATTCATTAATCTATAGTCATCTAGATATTCTATATCTTCATCTTTATCCATAATTCGATCCATAGGTTCACTCAAATCAATAGCTATGATATGTCCATCTATTATAGAAGTTCTTAAGTCATTTGAAAGATCTTCTTTATAATAAGTCATAGAGCCATCAAATAAAGCATTAAATACTGGAAAGGTCATTTTAACAAAATTAGAGTTCAATATTCTTTGTACTCTATCGGCCAGAATTTCTGGCCTAGAAAGACGAGTTTTAATATCTTCAATTTTAGCATCAGATTCAAGTTCCATATCTTGAGAACCAACTTCTTCTGCAAATTGAGATACAGTTGAATTTGGTGAAGTATCAGAAATTATCCTTCTATGTAAGGATAGAAGGAAACGTTTAGTAAAATCTTCAAATTCCGTTTCATATTTCATTTTATATTTATTATATTGTTTATAGCCTCTTTCTCTCAATAATACTTGTTTAAGTATATCTTTACCAGCCTTTGTACTCATTAAAGCACTTTTAGAAAAAACAAAATCGTCTTTGCTACTCATTTATAATTAGTTGAATTGTAATTGCCATTATTTATTATCTTTTATAATTTGACGCCTATCCCAAAAATAGATAATAATATCGATCCTTATTTTTATCATCTTTATTACATTATAATTAAAAATAAGGTTGAGAGAGAACAAATTCATGGCATAATACAGGATTCAGGAAATTGTTTACAATATGTGAAAAGAAGGTAAAAACTATCTTGGTCTTGCAACTAACAAATAATATAATTGATTATAGATGGATAATTTCGGAAAGGTTTTTAATTAATTTTTAATTAGAAATATTTCAATCAACTAAATCTATACAATTGTAAGTAAAATGGTAACAAAATAGTAAAATGAGTTATTTATCTTGAAGCCATTGCAATACGTTCTTGTTCATTCTTTTTCTTTATTGCATGACTTGTCATATCATTGTTAGCTGCTAGAATAATTTCTTTAGCTAATGCTTCTTCTATTATCTGGGGATTAGAATAGGTTGACTCTCTTACTCCTTCTGCTATAAATCTAAGTGCTAAATCAAGACGTCTGAGAGGAGAAACATCTACCGAAACATGATATACAACACCACCATAGACAATTCTTGTAGTATCTTCGTTTGGAGAAGAGTTCTCTATAGCTCTTACTAGTAATTCAACAGGATTTTTCCCAGTTTCTAAATTTATTATTTCAAAAGCCGTTTTAACAACATTGAGTGATTTTGCTTTTTTTCCACCCATTCGTCCAGTATTTTTTGCATATTTTTTTCCAAAACGCATTAATTTATTTGCTAATCGTTCAATAAGGTTTACTTCAGCTTTTTTAAGTCTTTGATGTTCATGTCTTCCAAAAGATATAGGAATTACCATCGATGGATTGAAAGATATAACTCTATTTAATCCTGGATCATTAACTTCTATACCAGCTGTCTCCCACTTATTAAACAATAATATTTTTGTAATTTCCTTCCCGCTCATTTTTATCGCCTTGGTTTTTCCTTTTTACCATAAACTAATTCTTTTAATGATACACCATTAACTTTGAAAACTTGCCATCGTACTCCCGGAATATCACCCATTGCACCCCCCATTGAGCCTCCAATCCCCTCTACTATTACTTCATCATGTTCATCAACAAAATTTAATGCACCATCTCGTGGAAGAAATGCAGTTATTGATTTTCCATTTTTTATCAATTGGATTCTAACACATTTACGTACGGCAGAATTAGGTTGTTTTGATTCTATTCCTACTTTTTCCAATACAATACCTCTAGCCTGAGGCGCACCTTCCATAGGATTAGTTTTTTTATCAAGCAATAATACACGTCTCTTATAATATTTGTTTGCCCATCTAGAACGTTTTCTTTTTAAATTAAGAACACGTCCAGCAAACAAACCCAACGGAGATTTAGCCATTTTATATATTCACACCATTATTATCGTTAGTTGTTTGTTCAGGGCTTACTATTAGAACATTTGAAATTTGAAAATATCGCCTTGCAAGCAATCTTGCTTTTTCAGCATTTCTACCTTCTTTTCCAACTACAACACCCTTTTTTTTTGAATCAACAACAACAATTGCTTGTTTTGTACCATCTATCCTTTTATTAATCTTTATCTCATTAATCATACTAGAATTAAGAATATTTTTCAAAAATTCATCTACATTATCGGAATATTCTACTAACTCTATTCTGCGAGGCACTACATTTTGTAATTGCTTTATAGTTGTGCCTCCTTTCCCAATAGCCAGACCCATTTGACCTTTATTTACAACAAAAATTACTCGATCCATTTTTTCATCTACAATACAATCTCTTGCACTAGCACTAGTTATACTTGAAAATAAAGAGATAAGCCTAAGTTCATCAGATGTCAGTTTTATTTTCTCAGTCATTATTCCACAATACCTCTATATACCAATTTTCAGTTATATTATACATCAAATGATTAACATCCTGTGTAATAAAGTATAATTTAAATTTTAATGAAGGTTTTTGATATCAACAAAAGAAATAAAAATTTGTTTTCAAAATACATAATCTAAAAGTTCAAAAAAACTAATTATTTATTAAAATATTTTGACTTTTAAAAGTATAATGACTAAAAATTATAAAATATAAAAATAAAAAATTTATTGTGTCTCCAATAAGCTATTTACATCTTCTTCAGATACAGCTTTAAGCGCTACTGTAGAAATTCTATAAGGTTTATTGAAAAGTCGCCCTAGTTTTATCGAATTATCACCATAATAATATATAGGAACTTTGTATTCCTTCGAGGACTTTTCAAGTAATTGTTTATCTACATTATTTAGTGAAGTAGAAACGATAATTAATTTTGATCCTTTGACATTAGATTTAACCTCTTTTATTCCATCCTTATACTTATTGGAGGATTTTGCCTCTTTAATTATTTTCTCCAGATTCTTCATTTTGTTCATTCACCTTCATATACAAATCAACCATTCCTGTTCCAACAGGTACAGTTGCTCCCACAATAACATTTTCTGTAACTCCTTTTAATGCTTCCGTTTGTCCTTCCATTGACGCTTTTGCAATAGTTGGAACAGTAATTTCAAATGCAGCTCTTGCCAACACAGAGGTTTTAGTTCCAGCAATACCATGTCTTCCAATTTGTTGAAGATATCCCTTAGATGTCATCAAATCAGCTACCAACATAATATGTCGAATGTCAACTTCCAAACCTTGTTCTTCTAGCGTATTAGTAATCTCGCGAACTAGAGCAGTTCTTGCTGCTTCTATTCCTAAGGTTTGCCATATTTCATAAACATTATTTGTTGTTATACGAGAAAGATCTATGCCGTCTACATAAATTATTTTAGATAAATTAGAACCTGCAGTTTGTATTACCCATTCTTCATTCTGTTTAACTATTGTAACTCTTTCTATATCAGGTACACCTTTTACTCTAGTATTGAGAAGCTTATTTTTCAACAGTAATAGAGTTTGAGCATCTAATTCTTCATTCAACTTTATAACAATACTCAATTCCTTTTCATCAAGAGTTGTATCATATTTCTTTTTACTACCCTTTAGAATTTCAAAAATATCCGTCAAAATACATCCTCGATCGTTTAGCTTATTTTGAGAAAAGGTTAATTTTATTATTCCACTATAATCAATATCTGTCTTTTCAACTACATCAATAACCTTAGTATGTATTATCTCTTTTGCAACATTTAATGCTTTTTCTCTAGAAATTCGATGTTCCTCATCAAGGTAAATATCCATTGTAGGGGTTATGGGTTTTTTTCTAGCATCTACTAATTCTATTAAACGAGGTAGTCCAAGCGTTACATTTCGTTCTTTAACTCCAGCATAATGAAAAGTTCTCAAGGTCATTTGTGTTCCAGGCTCACCGATAGATTGAGCAGTAACCACTCCTACTGCTTCTCCAGGCTCAACCATAGCTCTTTCTATCAAATCTATAATTTTTTTAAGAACCTTTTCTATTCCTTGTTTACTGAGTCTGTTTTCTAGTAATACATTTTCAATATTATTTTTTAATTTAGGATTAAAGTCAGAGACATATTGATTCAATATATGTTTAATTTCTTCTTCATCTGCTTTTGCTGCTTCATCAACTACTGATTCACTCTCAATTATTCTGGAAATATTAACCGCTTCACCATGGTCACTTTTTGCCGGATCAATGCCATCCTCTCCATAGAGATATTGAATTATATTACCATGAGGATCTCTGACTGTACCATCATATTCCATTTTCAAATGTTCAAGGGCATTGATTAATCTTCTTTGCATATATCCAGATTGTTGAGTTCTTACAGCAGTATCAACTAAACCTTCTCTACCGCCCATAGCATGGAAAAAAAACTCGAGAGGAGTAAGCCCATCTCGATAATTTGATTTAACAAAACCTTTTGCATCGGGATTTGTATCATTTATCTTGAAATGAGGTAAAGATCTATTATGATATCCTTTATGGATCCTTTTTCCTCTTATGGATTGTTGACCTAAAACAGCAGTCATTTGGCCGATATTTAGTGTAGAACCTCGAGCGCCCGTTGATGCCATTATAACTCCTGCATTATTATTTGGAAATGATCTATCAGCTAATCTGCCAGCTCGATCTCTAGCTCTGGAAAGTTCATTTACAAGGTATAATTCTAATGCTTCTTCAGGTGATAATCCTCTAGTTAAGGGTAAACTTCCCTCTTTATACTGTTGAATCAGTTCATCGATCTTATCATATGCTTTCTTAATTACTCCTGTAATTTCATTATGTGTCTCCTCTGACAACCATAAATCTGAATAGCCATATGTGAAACCCCTATGAGTAATGAAAGTTTTTAACATTACCAAAATAGAATTAAGGAATTTTTGTGCTACATCATTTCCATAATCCTTCGCTATTCTATGTAGAACACTATCTGGCTCCTCTGCACCAATTGAGGCTTTATCTATTACACCACTAATCAATTCTCCATTTTTAATTACAACATCCTTTCCTTCTCCCTTAACAGCTTTATTCCATTTTGATGTAATAATGAAATTGAAATCCTTTGGAAGAAATAGTGAAAATAATTGCTTTCCTGTATATACTTTATTACCATCTTTTTCAGCTTTTGGCTCTAGTATTGGCCCAGTATAACCTCCCAATAATGCTAAATTGAAAAATTCTTCTTTAGATAAGAAAGTTTCATCTCTCGTTAAAATATAAGCCCCTGTAATAAAGTCTCGAATGCCACCAATTATAGGTCCGCCGTATCTTGGAGAAATTAGCTGATCTTGGACACTCATCAATAAAGATGCTTCAGACCTTGCTTCTTCGCTTTGGGGAACATGAAGGTTCATCTCATCACCATCAAAATCAGCATTATAAGGAGGACAAACTGCTGGATGTAACCTAAAGGTTCTATACGGAAGAATCCTTACATAATGTGCCATTATAGACATTCTGTGTAATGATGGTTGTCTATTAAAAATGACTATATCACCATCTGATAAATGTCGTTCAATAATATAACCAGGAATGATAGAATCGGCTACTATTTGTCTATCATTTACATAATCAAGCCTTATTTTTACTCCATCAGGTCTTATAATATAATTTGCTCCTGGATAGTTATTGGGTCCATTAAAAACTAATTTTTTTAATTTATCTATATTCCAATTTGATACAGTTTCAGGGATGGTTAGTTTTTTTGCAACTTCATATGGAATACCTACTTCAGAAATAGCAATGTTTGGATCAGGTGAAATAACAGTTCTACTTGAAAAATCTACTCTTTTTCCAGACAAGGAACCCCTAAATCTACCTTCTTTACCTTTTAACCTTTGTGTTAATGTTTTTAATGGTCTTCCTGACCTATGATGAGCTTGTGGAATTCCTGAAACTTCATTATCAAAATATGTTGTGACGTGATATTGAAGTAAATCTACTAAATCTTGAACAATCAATGGAGGCGTACCTGCTTCTTTGCTTTCCTTTAATCTTTGATTTACACGAATTATATCTACTAGTTTATGGGTTAAGTCATCTTCAGATCTTATTCCTGTTTCAAGTATAATAGATGGTCTAACGGTAACTGGTGGGACAGGAAGAACTTGTAAGATAAACCACTCAGGACGAGCAGTAGTAGGATCATAACCTAATAGTTTTAGATCGTCATCAGTTATATTGACCATTCTTTCTCTAATGGTTATTGGCAATAGTCGATTTTCTCCTGCATCAGTCTTTTCAACAAAGATAGTAGGTTTAGTAAAAATTAAGTCATATTGTTCCTTTTGACAATGAGGACAAATTTTTATTTTTTTGGATTTTTCAATTATTTCATCTTTGATATTTTCTAGAGTAATAACAGCATAAGATGCCTTGGCATTTCTAATTTCTCTATAATATTCCAATTCTTCATTTTCTAATTTTATTCTATTACATGATCTACAAGTTGTAAGTAGTAATTTATGTATATCATCTACAAATGCTATGTGTAAAACAGGTTCTGCTAATTCGATGTGACCAAAATGGCCTGGGCATTTCGCAGAGGTATTTCCACATGAAATACATTTTTGCCCTGGTTCAAGTGTTCCTAAACGGTTATCCATCAATCCACCCTGAACTGGCATTCCGTCTTCATCATAGGTTTCAGGTGCTGTTGTTTCAGCAACGCTAAATTTTCTAACTTCTATTGGAGACCATATGCTAAATTTTATTGCACCTAAATTTTTAATTGATTCTTCCATAATATTTAACCCCCTATCTATAATTTCTCTTTAGGAATGAGCCTAGGAGCTATGTTAAGGCTCATCATTTCTTGAAGTAATAATTTGAAGGCATATGCTATGACGACAGTTGAAATTTTTGCCTTATCCCCACAAACTCTACATATATGTCTTCGTTGTTTAATATCATAATATGACAATAATCCACAACGCTCACATACACTTACTTCAGCTTTATCAGACTCTTCTAGTAATCGGTCTTTTAACATCATTGATGCACCATATGCGATGAGACAATCTCTTTCCATTTCTCCAAATCTTAGACCACCTCCTCTTGCTCTGCCTTCAGTAGGCTGTTTGGTTAACATTTGAACTTGCCCACGAGCTCTACTATGAATTTTGTCAGCTACCATGTGATGGAGTTTCTGATAATATACCACACCAATATAAACTTCAACCGGAAATTTTATCCCTGTTCTTCCATCATACATTTCCTCTTTACCACTATACTTGAATCCATACTGTTCCATGACATCTTTTATATCATTTAATTTTTCGCCTAAAAAGGCCGAGCCATCAACCACTTTTCCTCTTAATGAGGCTGCTTTCCCCCCTAATGATTCCATGAATTGACCTACGGTCATCCTAGATGGAAATGCATGAGGATTTATCATTATATCCGGAACTATACCCTCTTCAGTATATGGTAAATCTTCCTGATTTACAAGCATTCCAAGAACTCCTTTTTGTCCATGTCTTGAAGCAAATTTATCACCTATTTCTGGAATTCTCATATCCCTTACCCGGATTTTATACATCTTTCCGCCTTCTACAGATTGAGTCATTATTACGGTATCTACAACTCCATTCTCAGATGGCCTTACACCTATAGAAGTATCACGTCTATAAGGTCCTTTTACTTCAAATTCTTTATATTCTTCAATGAATCGCGGAGGAGATGTTCTTCCAATAAGAATATCACCCCCAGAAACTATTGCTTCATGCATAACTGCACCATCTTGTTCCAATAATCGATAAGCTTTTTCTCCTCTAAATCCACGAATATTTTCATCTGCTGAAGGTAATTCAAAAGTATCTTTCATTCCACCTGGATATTGTTTTGCCTCTGCTTCATAGACTCTATAAAAAAATGTTCTTGCTAAACCTCGTTCTACTGAAGACTTATTGAAGACAACTGCGTCTTCAATGTTATACCCCTCAAAAGGAAGTACTGCTACAACACAATTTTGGCCTGTAGGTCGTTCATCAAGTCCAAGAAGACTTATTGCTTTAGTACTAACTACTGGAATTTGGGGATACAACATAAAGTGTTGTCTTACATATGTACTTGCATTCATCAAAGGTGTAGAGAATCCAAGGCTTTGTTTAGCCATTGCACTTTCATATGTATTTCTTGGAGATTGATTATGTTCAGGATATGGTATTACAGAAGCACCAATTCCAAGAATTGATGGTGGATATATTTCAACATGAGTTGTATTGGAGTCTATTGAAGTGAGGTCAATAGAGATAAAACAATTTTCTTCTTCATTGGCATCAACAAGTTCTATTATTCCCATGTAAATCAAGTCTATCCATGAGAGGAATTTTTTATTGATCTTCTCAATAACTTCCGATGTCATTAAGGATTTTCCTTCTTTAACAATTGCAAGAGGTCTTAATACACGTCCAGAATTACAGGATATGTATAACCTTTTTGTAGCATTTGCATTTAAAGAAGAATAAAAATAAATTCCAATATGAGGATGGATTTTCCCATTTCGTCTCAGAACTCTGAGTGTATTTGCTAATTGAGAACCGTCTTCAATATAACCTATTGCTTTTCCATCTACAAATATTCTACAGCCATTTTGTCTTAAACTTTCATCTGCATCATCAATATGTTGGACTCTCAATTCATATAGCTTTTCTATAATTTCAGAAGACGAAACACTTACAGAGATTATTGCAGATAGAGCAAGATTTTTTACTAATCCACAATTTGAGCCTTCTGGTGTTTCTGCGGGACAAATTCTACCAAAATGAGTAGTATGAAGATCTCTTGCTTCAAAATTGGGCTGACTTCTGCTAAGTGGAGATTGTATTCTACGTAAATGACTAATTGTAGACATATAATTAGTTCTGTCTAATAATTGTGTGACTCCTACTCTTCCTCTTCCCCAATTACCTGTAGCTATTGCATTATTCAATTTATCAGATATGATACCAGGTCTGACTGCAGCTGCCACTGCATTGATTCCTCTTTTTTGTCCTGATCGTTCAAGTTGATACTTCATATCCCTTATTAAATTTCTAAATGCAGTCCTAAAAAGATCAGCAAGCATTTGACCTGCAAATTTTATAACTTTATTTCCATAATGATCTTTATCATCATTATCTACCCATCCTAACTTAAGTTCTACTAACTTGTTTGCAGCTTCTCCAAGAAATAAAGCTTTTTCACCACGATTTTCAGGATTTTTTCCTAAATGAGGTAACAATCCCCAATCTAACAATGTTTCAGCACGCTTTATTTGAAATTCTTCGAGCATACCTGGAGCAATTCTTTTACTGATATATACAATGGCATCTCTACTTGAAATAATTTCTCCTACTTTTTCAAATGAAGGTTCTAATTCATCTTGAACCTTTTCATTAAAAGATATAGCATTGGCTATATCTTTATCAGATTCTAGTCCTAAAGCACGAATCAATGTTATTAGAGGAATATCAACGGGAGAACCAGGTATCTTTGCTACTATAGAACCATCAGGTTTCATAATAAGTTCTAATTTTGCTCGATAACCTACGATAGAAGAATAAACTTTTGCTTTATAGGTAAGTGTTCCAGCAGTTTCTTCTGCATCAACAATAATTTTATTATAGGACAAGTCTTCTAATCCTACTATTACTCTTTCTGATCCATTTATAACGAAATAGCCACCAGGGTCTCTGGGATCTTCACCTAATTCGATTAACTTAGATTCTGGTAGATTATGAAGAATACATACATTAGATTTTACCATTACAGGCATATCACCAATATGAATGAATCGTGATTCAATTATTCTTCCATCTTCAACAATGCTACATTCAAGCATAATAGGAGAGGCATAAGTAAGATTTCTTAGTCTAGCCTCAACAGGGGCAACGTGTGTAATAGATCCATCCAACTCCATAATTCTTGGACGTTGAAGTTTTATTTTTCCTAATTTCAACTTGTATGGAAATTCAGCAGTTTCTATTTCTACTTCGTTTACTTCGTCTATTATACTTTGTAAGCCAGATTCCATAAATTCATTGTAAGAATTTAAATGCTGTCGTGCAATACCTTCTCTTCTTAAAATATCATTAATAATTGGCCAAATATCAACAAAAGTATTTACCAAATAATCTATTTCTCCTTCTTATCCTTGTACAACATATCTGTAATATACACTTTCACCTGCAGTTGGACTCTTTCTAGTAATTTTAATAATATCTCCTGGTCTAATATCCAGATCTTCTAATCCTTTATCATTTGACATAATATACGGGAGTTGATTAGTTCTTACATTGAATTTTTTAAGGATATTTTCAGCTTCATCTTTAGAAAGAATTTCATGTTTAGGTTGATAGATATGATTTTTTACTTTGACAATTTTTTTATCTACTGACAAATTAACAGCCCTCCCTTCTTATATTTATTATTCGATAAATAAATTTTGATAAAAACAGCTTTTCGCAATACGAAATCAGTAAATTGCTTAGAATAGGAGATATATGTAGTTTCTTACAATCATAATTATAGATAGATATTAAAATATAACAGTTATGTATATTTAATAATTTTTGAAAATATTAGTTTTATATCATTAGGCCTTCGGAGGGATTTGAACCCTCCTCAAGCGGTTTCCACCATTTTACAAAATAAAAGACCACAGCCGCCTATACTAACCAGGCTATACTACGAAGGCCACTAGGTTTTATGAAAATGTGCATTATTTATTCTTTAGAGAATTGAAGAACAAAAATTAAAAATTACTATAATTGATTATACCTCTTTTAACCACTACTATTTTTCTTTTTTCTAGTTCTTTACAAATTCCATTCATTCCTATTGAGTCTCCCGCAAGATGTCCAAGAATAATAAGATTTTTACATCTTTTATCTTTTTTTAATTTTAAAAGTTCATTATAATCTATATGAAGGTAGATCACTGTAGAGATATTATTTTCGTAATAAGCTCGTGCAATATCATATCCTCCATTAGATCCAGCTGCTAGGATAAGAACCCACTTTCCCAATTGGTTGGTGGATTTTCCATTGCAAACTATAACTCTTGTTAAAGCTTTTTTAAATTCCGGTATTTCTTCTATTGCTTCTATTAAATCAGAGATAGATTCAAGTTCCGAATTATAAAGTTTATTTAAAATAATCTTTCTCATATATTCATCGAGTGGCTGATGGATATTTAATAAAGGCATATGGAGGAGTTGCGAGGTGCTAATTACATCATTATAAATTAAAGAATGAGATTTTAAAGAAACTTTATCTTTTAAATCTTTAACTAATGAAATTGCTAGATTTTTTTTGACGCCATTCTCTACCATATAATCTATGTGTCTATCAAAAACCTTATGAAATGATAACAATGACTTTCCGAGTGGATGATGAGTTAAGACACAATCACAACCGAGATTTTTGGCAAGATAAATATCAGCTGGATTTACATCAATAGAAACAAAAACCTTTTTAATATTATTCCCTTTCACATGAATAGCACTATCAAATGGTATATTTTTCCATCCGGCTAAATCTAAACCAATTTTCATTATTTTACTTGTATCTAATCCTTTCAAAATATTCTAAAATAATAATAATAATGTAGAATATTACTTTTAACATTTTAAATTATTTGCCTATTACTAATAATCCATAAACTTAATTAGAGAATAGAAAATCTCTGATCGATTCATGGTAAAAAAATAATAATAATAAAAACTCAATAAAAATTGAACTATTTTGTTTAAAAAACTTATTAATTTCTATTTGCGATATCAAAATCTTAATCTAAAGATCTCATTCTTATTAATCTCATTACAATTATTACATCTCTATTGGCTTACAACAGACGTCGTATTATATCGCATTACAGGAACAGATTATTTTGTACAAGCATCTGGATTTGTTTTATTGTTTATAATAATTGATTATATTGAAATTCCTGCTTTAGTTTCTGGAATAACATATTATTTCTTTAATTTAATTTACAATAAAAAAGAAAAAAGAATTAAAAATATAATTTTCTTAATTCTATTGGCAATACAATCAATTCATATCTTTTGGATTACAGATGATATAGTTTATTCAACTTTTGTAGGTGCTGATTTAATTGAAATTCCAGAATATCTTGTATGGATTGCAATTCTAATAGATTATCTAGAACTACCTGTAATTTATGATCTTTTAAAAAGGATCATTAAAAAAGAATAATCCCACATACAAATACCATAAGAAGTGAATAAATGTACTTGTTCGTTTAAAGAGAAATTAATATTAATAATAATTATTAATTCAGTATAATTTTGAATAGAGCCTTTTACCAAATTAAAAATGATGATAAATCTTATCAAATCTATATAAAAAGGTCTTTAAAATAAGTATATAATATTCAGTATCAGAAAATTAAAAGTAACAAATCAATCAATTCTGGTCATGGACGATATTCTCTTCAAAATATTCCTTTATCCATCGGTCAGTATATCTATTACGATTTTGTAATACCACTATTCGGGAAATTTCACTTTCATCCATTATACTATAACCTTGTAGAGCTCTTTGAAAAATATTAGTAAATTCTCTTACTTCTCTAAATTCAAGCATATTATTTTGCTTTAGTCTGTTAATAGACATTCCTATATGCATATATGATTTAATTTCAATAAAATTTGGATTTCCTTGGTTAATTACATTAACAAATTCAGGTATATTGATTAAATCATTATTGTAGTTACGAATTAGAGTCATTCTTAATACTGTTCGTGTATTAATTTCCGATAGAATTTTTAATGTAGCAAGCCATCGATCCCAAGCATCTTTATATTTTGGTCTATTTATGTGATAAAACATCTTTTTATTTGAGGCATTAGTAGATAAATATAACTGAGTCGGTAAAGCATCTTCTTTTATTAAACGTTTAATCATTTCTGGTTCTTGACCATTTGTTACCAAAAAAATGGATTTTGTATTATTTAATGATCTAAGATATTTAATTAAGTTGGGTAATTTTGGATACATGGTTGGTTCACCTGACAGAGAAATAGCATAATGAGCAGGAAATAATGATTCATCTAGTTTTTTCTTATCAGATTTAGAATTTCCGTAAAACCCTATAATTAATCTTTCTCTTTCTTTCAAGAGTTGATGTATAATTGCATCTGGTTCATCGACTAAATCCTCAGGCATGTGTAAAGTATCATAGAATTCTGTTGGACGCCAACAATACACACATCTATTTTCACAGTTCATTGCAGTTGGAGTCATTTCCATACATCTATGTGTAGAAATCCCATAAAACTTATGCTTATAACAATTTCCTTGGTTATAAAATGACTTTTTAGTCCAATGGCACAATTCTACAGCTGAATGGTTAAATACACCATACTTTGCCTTACGAAGTTTTCCTTGTAAACTTGGAGTAATATTGATCAAGTTATTCTCTTTTTCATGATAAACATATTCATCCGAACAACTCATATATTTAAATAAATAATAAACTACTTTATATTTTAACTAGTAATGAAAATGATAATTATCTTAATATAGAAAATATATTAGATATAAGTATATCATTAATATCATTGGATTGGATAAGACCGTAGCCATTGATTTAGACTCAGTTTTAGCAGATGTTTTGATAACTTGGATCAATGAATATAATAGATTAAAAAATGCCAATATAGCAAAAGAAGATATAATTGTATGGGATATTCATACTATTCTGCCAATAACTGAAGCTGAAAGTGAATCTTTATTTTCTTTCATATGGAAATATAGATGGAAAGATATTCCTACTACTCAAAAGGATATCGGAAAAATCATAGAAAGACTAAAATCAGAAAATTATAGAACATCAATAATAACAAAAAGAGAAAGAAAAACAATTCCTTATGTGTACAATTGGTTAGAAGCTAATGGTATTCATTGTGATGAACTAATATGTGTTTTTGATTCTACTCCAAAGAGTATTTATCCATTTGACATTTTAATCGATGATGCACCTCAAAATATAATTGATATAAAACTTCCAAAAAAAGGTATATTATTTAATCAACCATGGAATAAAAATTTTGATTGGCCTCTTCGAATAAATTTATTATCAGATATATTCCATATTACTTCCGAAATCTCTAAATAAATTTAATAAAATTAAATTTGATCTAATTCGATTAAAGCTCTATTAATTAATGATGATAATCCACTATATTGAGTTAAGATTTCGATTGCATTATCAAAAGCATTATCTCCACGATATCCTTCATCGTATTTCATTATAATAGTTCCTTTATTTGTTTCAAGACTAATAATTAAAATACAATAATCACCAAGTGTTGAATGTTTGGTTGTAATATATAATAATAATTCGAGTTTTTTTATAAAATGTACGGCATCATACATAACATTGGATAAAATTATAAATGATTTTTTAGGAGTTTTTTGCAATAAACTATAGATTTCTGAGTCTATTTTCATTATTTTATTATTCATAGTCTAAAAATCTTATCCATTCTGGAAACCATAAATTACTCTCTGAAATACCTATCCCTTTAGCCAGTAAAAATGGAGAATTATAGAATATTTTTTCGCATCTGAGTTCATAAGCAATATGATCATTAAGTTGATCTATTGAAGTAACTTTTCCTATATATTTATTGGCAATAAAATCCCTATTAGAAGTATATAATCCTACTTGTTTTCCATCAATTGTCGGAACATAACAAACTATTATATCTATTTTTTTTACTCCATTTTTATTCAGATAATGAATTGTTTCTTTTGCTGTACTGCCTGTTTGAATAGTTCCTTGAACAGAAGCTACTTTTTTATTTTTGGTTATATCTTCTACTATAAATTTAAGTGACTTTCCAGTAGTAAGTAACTTATTTTTGCTTTCTTCCTCTGAAAAATCTATCATATGATCTGAATCGTCGTATCTATCTTTGATTACTCCTTCTGAAATTTCAAAATTGGAAAATGTTTTTTGCAATTCTAGTCCCATTCCAAGAGCCATGGGACGAGTATAATCTGGTTCTGCATAAACTGTATCAAGATCAATATATTTTGATAGATAGTTGGCTTGAACTTTTCCGATGTTCCTTCTGATTGTATATATACTTTTGCCGTTAAAAGTAGTAGTTACATGGGATTCTCTAATAAACTCAAATGGATCCATTATCATTTTATGATTGTTTAGAATTGTTAATTCTTGTATATGATTTTTGTTTGAAATTTTAAGCAATTGTCCCATTTTTACATCTGAATATTTGATATCAGAAAATGAAACTTGTAAAGAATTCTCTGATGAAAAAATTACCAAGTTTTTATGTGATGCCATTATCAATGGTTTAAAACCAGTACTATTTCGATATACAAAAATTGAATCATTTACTTTTAGAATAAGATTTCCAAGCAGATGTTTATCTAAAAATTCAGCTGCTCTGCTATAATCTTTTCTCTCACTCAATAACTTAAAAAATATTGTATAAATTTGAGACAACGGATCTGCATCTTTTGCTGATCCTATGTAAGGATGGACATATAGCTTTTCAGTATCAACAAGAAAACCATCTAATGCAATTTTGAGATAATTCATGCTAGGATATATTGGAGCTCGTTTAGAAAGATAACCAATAGCATTTAAACCAACTAAATTCTTTTTTTTTATCAACCTCGATAAAATATGGTCTGATGGAAGAAAGCCTTTGCTTTCTAAAACTTTTTCTCCAACAATCATCTTCCAATATGCCTTTCCTCTGTGTTGAAGCATCCGCATTGCGCTTACAAGGTAAAATAGGATCTCGTCACAAGATTCTCTCTTAACATCAAAATTATAAATTGCTACTATTCCTGCCAAGATCCTTTTACTTGATTAAAGTGTCATTGTGAATATATAAAACTTGTAGAATAAAAGAAAAGAAGATGGTATTTGTACTATTACTTAAATTTGAGCAAATTTATAACTAAATTGTATAATATTATACTTCCATCAAGGTAATATAATATAAATAACATCTTTTACAATTGTTATAGAATTATAACAAGCAATAGAAAAATAAAAAATACTGCTAATATTAATAGAAATGATTCAATTATGATAATAGGAATTATCGGTAAAGCTAATGTTGGTAAATCTACTTTTTTTAATGCTGCGACTGATCAAGCCGTCCCATCAGCTAATTATCCTTTTACTACTATTCAACCAAATATTGGAATAAGTTTTGTGAGAGAGAAATGTGTATGTAGAGAATTTGGAATAAAAGATAATCCAATTCATTCATTATGTATAGATGGAAACAGATTTGTACCTATAAAATTAATAGATATTGCAGGGCTAGTACCTGGAGCTCATTTAGGAAAGGGATTAGGAAATAAATTTCTGGATGAGGCAAGACAAGCAGATGCATTAATTCATGTTGTTGATGCCTCAGGTTCAACTGACCCAGAGGGAAAAGTAGTAGAAAAAGCACATGGCAATCCCCTTTTTGATATTAAATTTGTTGAGGAAGAATTCGATCAATGGATTCTTTCAATTATCAATAGAGATTGGAATAAAATTACAAGAGACATGGCAAATCAAAAATTAAAAATTGAGCAATTATTAACAAAGAGGCTTTCAGGATTATCTGTAACAATTGATACTATTTCAAATTCATTATCAAAAGTTGGTCTAACCAATAAAAATCCTGAAAATTGGACACAAGAAGAATTATTAGAGTTGGTAAAATTAATAAGAAATTCAAAACCTTTACTAATACTGGCTAACAAGGCAGATATTTCTTCTTCCAAAGAAAATATAGAAAAAATAAAACAAATGAATACAATAGTAATTCCTTGTGCATCAGAGGCAGAATTGGTTCTTAGAAAAGGAGCAAAAAAGGGTTTATGGTATTATCTTCCAGGAGACAGTAATTTTGAAATAAAGGATAAAGATGCATTGAATGAGCAACAAAAAAAAGCATTATTGATAATACAATCTGTACTTGATGACTATGGATCTACAGGAGTTCAGGAAGCAATAAATACAGTATGTTTTAAATTACTTAAATTAATTATAGTTTTTCCTGTTGAAGATGAAATAAAATTATCGGATAAAAAAGGAAATATTCTGCCTAATGCGATTTTATTACCAAAGGGAGCTACAGCAAAGGATTTAGCTGCAAATATTCATCAAGATTTAGCTAAAGGATTTATGTTTGCTATAGATATAAGAAATAAACAAAGAATTGGAGCTGAATATGAATTGAAACATAATGATATAATAAAAATAGTTTCTGCTACTAGCAGAAGATAATTATGAAAGAGTCCAAAGAAAAGGATAATAATATATATTGCCTTGGAATTGAAAGTACCGCTCACACTTTTGGCTGTTCCATAATTCAATTTGATTCTATTAAAAAAAAAGGAGATATATTGTCTGAAATCAGAAGCATATATAAGGCTCCAACTGGTGCTGGCATACATCCTAGAGAAGCATCTAGGCATCATTTAGATAAAGCTCCAAACCTTCTCACAGATGTATTAAAAAAAGCTAATATAAAACCTAAAGAAATAGACTTAATCGCATATTCTGCTGGCCCTGGTTTAGGTCCATGTCTTAGAGTAGGCGCAGTAATTGCAAGGGCTCTTTCATCATTTTACGATATACCATTAATACCTGTTAATCATGCGTTAGGTCATATCGAACTAGGTATGATGCTTACACAAAGTATAGATCCTCTAGTCTTATTAGTATCGGGAGGCCACACCATGATATTAGCATTTTCAAATAAAAGATGGCGAGTATTTGGAGAAACGTTGGATATTACTATTGGACAATTATTAGATCAATTTGGAAGATACATTGGACTTGCCTCTCCTTGTGGAAATAAAATTGAAGAATATGCTAATCAATCTTCAAAACAATACTTTCAGTTACCATATATTGTCAAAGGTAATGATGTTTCTTTTTCTGGTATATTAACAGCTGCAAAAAAGTTGATAGATAATGGATATAATAAATTTGATATCTGCTTTTCCCTTCAAGAAACGGCATTTGCAATGTTAACAGAAGTTATAGAAAGAGCATTATCATTTACAGAGAAAAAAGAAGTTTTGATAGTAGGAGGAGTCTCTGCAAATAATCGTCTTTCCAGTATGTTAAAAATAGCTTCAATAAGACAAAATGCAAAATTGTATACTTGTCCATTTCATTATTCTGGTGATAATGGTGCTCAAATAGCATGGACAGGAATCTGCGATAATGTTTCTTCTGGTAAAACAATCAAAGTTCAAGATTCATTTGTAATGCAGTCATGGAGAATAGACAAAGTAGAAGTACAATGGAGATAAAATAATTATTATTATTATATTATCACCATATCTAAAAAATTTATTTAATATTGGATTTTGATTTTTCTATCTCTTTCGCCCATTTAGAATTATTTAAGACACCAAATTTGTAAGTATCACCAGATATTGTTATAATTACTACCTTTTTTAATAGAAATCCTTCTGTTTTAGATTCTTTAATTTCATTTAAAGGAATATCTAATAGTAATTCTCCTGGTCGTTTAGAAAGAGTTGCTAAAGTTCCTTCCGTCTTTTCAAAAAAAATTCTTTGGTTTGTCAGTGTTAATAAACCATTCTTCAAGTGATCTTCAGAACAATCTTCTTGAAGAATTAGTTTTTCATCTTTTCTTGGTTGTACAGAGCTCACATTTTTATTCTTTTTAGTTGCATATATTATTATTGCATTATCAAATTATTAAAAAAGGAGCAGAAGCTGATATTTTTTTAGTAGATTGGTATAAAGATAAAGCTATTTCAAAATTAAGAACCTCAAAAAAATACAGACATAAAACCCTAGACAATATAATAAGAGGACGAAGAACAATACATGAAGCAAATATGCTACATGCTGCCAAGATGGCAGGAATAAAAACTCCTTACATATACTTTCTTGACTCTCGACGGGCTGAAATTATAATGGAGTATATTAATGGAAAAAATGTGAAAGATATTATTTCCAAGGAAATAGGAAGTCAAATTGGAAAATATGTTTCTATTCTACACAACAATAATATTATTCATGGAGATTTAACCACTTCAAATTTTATAATAGATAGAAATGATCTGTATTTAATTGATTTTGGTCTCTCTTTTTACTCTGAGCGAATTGAGGACAGGGCAACTGATATTAGAGTAATAAAGGAAATTTTAAGTAGTGCACATATACTTATTTTTGAAGAGACATATCAAAATTTTTTGGATGGATATTCAGAATATACTAATCATGATTTTAACAGAATATTAAATATAGTCAAAGAAATTGAGAGACGAGGAAGATATTCAAGAATTGTATAATGTAAGTTCGATTGGAATAAATAGAAAGGGGTTGATTGATATTTTTTAGTATAATTGAATAAATAGCTTTATTTTAAATATTTAATATATGTATGAATTATTTTTGGTTAGTAATAACATTAATAAATATTCTGAAATTAAAACTATTTTAAAGGGTAGACTAATAGATATAGATTTAAAATTTTATAAACAAAATATTATTGAAATACAAGACAGAAAAATAAATAAAATCGCCATAGAGAAATCAATAGCTGCATATAATATAGTAAAAAAACCGATAATAATAGAAGATGATGGATTATTCATCAAATCTTTAAATGGATTTCCAGGACAATATTCTTCATATGTGTTTAAATCTATAGGTAATAAAGGTATTATAAAGCTGCTAAAAGGATGTAGAGATAGATCTGCAACCTTTAAATCTGTTTTCGTTTATAACAACGGAATTATTACAAAAATCTTTGCTGGTCATATTAATGGAACAATCTCAAAAACAATAACGACAGGAGGGTGGGGATATGATCCAATTTTTATGCCACATAAAAAAAAAATAACATTAGGTAAATTAAATGAGAAGAACCAAAAGAATGAAATATCACATCGAAGAGTAGCTTTAGATAAATTGGTAAAATGGTTCAACCAAAACAAAAAATCTAAAAAATTATATTATAATAATGAATATTAATCATAAACATATAAAAAATAAGATATTAAAATACAAAAGTTTTATTTATAATTAAAAAATTATAGGTTTAAAATTTAGTATTTTTTTTAATATAAATTATTTTGAAGTAGAAAAGGAAGTATATATTGAATATTTAGTGAAAGATAATCTTCTATTTAATAGTATCGTACTCATTATATTAAATAACTACTTTATTATATAAAGATGAAAAATCGCAGTAGATATGAGGTAATTGCAGCTATACTATCTTCTTGCATCAGAATGGAAACCCGGACAAAAATTATGTATAAAGCTATGCTTAGTAACGATCAATGTAAACTCTACATACAATTTCTCCTGAAATGCGGATTAATTAAAGAAATGACAAATGGTGAAAAGAGATATTATTCTATTACTGAAAGTGGTAATAAATTTTTGTTTAATTTCGAGAAACTAAAACAAATGCTTCCGACGATCATGGAGGAAAACATTGAAGATAATTATAATGTAACTGTTTAAATATAGGTTTTATCTTTTTAATCATCTTAATATGATAAAAGTCTTTCATTAATAAGCTGGGTTGATATACATAATCTAGCCCAAATCCTCTGCTTTTAACTATAATTGTTCAAACTGAATATTGGAAATTCAAACTTTCTTAAAAAATATCTCTAGCGATTCTTTTTAATGTGCCTCATTGAAAATAACACTTATAAAAATAACAATATAGATAACGTTCTATGGGCCGGTGGTCTAGCCTGGTTAGGATACCGCCTTGACATGGCGGGGCTCACGTGTTCAAATCACGTCCGGCCCATATTTTATATTTTGTTATAATTTTTGTAATTTTTGCTTTGAAAAATTTTTTTATATAGTCATTAAGACTTTTTAAATACTGATTTTATGTAACAAAAGATTTAGCTACACCAGGGCAATCAAATGAATTTTTAGTAAATAAAAAAGATAATAGCAAACAGTATAATATTAATGATGAAAAATTAGAATTAGAGAAAATTCATATTGATTACCTTTAGAATTTTAATTCATAATGTAATTATTTCATTGAGATATATAATTTTTATAAATTATATAAAGCTAGAAATCCATTGCAATAGAAAAAAATAATAAAATATAATAATGGAAACGCACGAATTAGATGAAAAAATAAAAACAGATACAAAAGCACCAACTAAAAAAAGATGATAGAGATTCTAGTGGATATGAAATAGAACAAGGAAAAGAAAGATTATTTGACTGAGTATAATAATAAATAATATTTATTATTAATACATTTTTTTATTCTTATCCAACAGAATAATGGACTAATATTTTCTACAATCAATGTCAATGGAGGGATATTAATATTAAAAACATTCTATCAAGCCCTTAAAAAGGATATAGATCATATTTTTATGTGTTTCGCCATTATAATGACAATAAATTCAAAAAAATTGTAGACGAATATATTTTATCATCTGTAGATGATCAGGCATTATTATATGCTTTAAAGAATATTGATTTTCAATCAAGAAAATTTGGCATTTCATTTTATCAGATGATATTTATATTAATACAAAAAGATTTAATTGATAATAGAAAAAAGAAGGACTAAAAAAATTTATTATAAATTAAATTAAAAATATGTTTATGCTTTTTGTTAATTAGACAAAGAATTAGAATTTTATATGATGTTAATGAACAAAGAGAATTAATCAAAAAAAAGTAAATAAGGTTATTCAATGGATGAGTTGTTGTTATTTCATTATATAGCATGCTCATTTTTCTGTCCACTGCCAATATCATAAGCCTGAGAAACATCATAAACAAATATTTTGCCATCAGATACTGAACCTCTCGTCAGTTGTTTTAAAAGTTCATCAATTATATCATTAAATAACTTATCCTCAACAATAACTTCTATTTTCGTTCTACTTCCATATTTTGGAGTATGCATAATTACTCCTCTTCCCACTGGTACTGGTTTCCATTTGGTTTTACCTCTTCCATTGACATGATAGAAAGACATTCCACCAACATCGAATTTCTCTAGAATATCATTAGCTTTTTCTAATCGTTCATGGGGAATTATAATTTCTAATTTTTTCATTATATATTTTCAGATCTTTATTATATATTATAAAAAGTATTTCATTACTTGTAAGAATAACTATTTATAAATTAAAAACACGAATGATATATCTTAAAGTAAAATAAATGAAAACATAAAATTTTTGAAGCTATAATTTTATTTATTATAATAAATATTATACTAGAATTTTTTTAATCTAAAGTGTTTATTCTATTCTGATCCATTTATTATTGATGATTAATCAAGTATAATAAATACAAAAAAAGCAACGATAAGGTTTTTTTAGAGATAAATGTCAATAATATGTTCTTTTTGTAGAGATGGCACTATATTTTATTCCCATTACCCGTTACACTATTATGATATAGTAGACTAAATATGATAATGGCTGAAAAAAGACTCTTGCCTTTATGAAGAAAGATGAGACTTGCAAAATCTTACAATAAAAAAATTTTATTTCTAGCTAAACAATTTTATAAAAATTAATTTATTTTATATCAAAAGGCAAAGAAAATACTTTATTCATACAATAGTAGGTAACGTAATATATTATATCTATATGATAATATATTATTAATACGTAAGTGAAATAATACAGTATTTAATCTTGTAATTATGTTAATTGAGCATTTCTAAATAAAATTGAAGAAGCTCTACGCCATATAAGAATATCATTAACAAATCAATATGTGAAGGTAATTGATAATTTTGATTTTCGATATTTCTTTTAATGGCCCAAAGTCTATATAATCTGAGGCTTGAGTATTAGTAGCAAGATAGACCCTCCAGTCAAGTTTATTAGGAGATTTAAAATCTTCAAATCTTAAAACTTTAATTCCTTCTTCTAGGAATAAAATTTTGCTACCCCTAGGTATTATGTACAGCATCACCAACACTTTTAAATGTTCCAGAAATAATACGAGAATTTGTTAGATTAGAAAATTGAGTTGAGAGATCCTCATTCAACTTATTATTAACCTTTTCATCACCTATCATGATGATTTTTTTTCTCTTTTTGACATTTCCGCGGCAATCTGTAACCGTTCCTCATTACTTAGGGTTTCAAACTTATTGTATGCATCAATAGCATTATTTTCTGGAATAGATTCATCAACAGTCCTATTAATAAAAAGTGGAGATATTGTATAGAAACCTATGGCAATAGCTATAACTAACCCTGTAAAAATCTATATTTTTTTCATGGTTAAATTACTTTTTAATATTTATTAATAAACTTATAAAATTTGATAAATAAATTATTTTTATTTATCCTTCCTTTTTTGTCTAACATAAACTCTCAATTTATCTTAATAATTATAATTTTTGATCAGAATTTAATTCAAATATTCTACAATAATGACAAAATCAAAATTTTCGAAATGCTCATATACTATTATCATAATTATATTTCTATGTCTCATAGTAGTACTTCTATGTCTGCTTTAAATGAAATCAGAAAGTTTTATCAGGGTTTGCAGACATTATATCAGACATATTTACCAAAAGTAGATCCTAACTTAGTTCATGATTTACTATCGAGGCTACAACAGCAGGAAAAAACTGATAGTGCACCCTTTTACATCGTTGAAATATTTACAAAGAAAGGCATAGATTACGAAAAGAAAAGAGAATACATAATTAGAAAAACGGGAATGGCACCATCTATACACGATAATGGTACTCATTATGTAACCAATCATAGGCTTACACTAGAATTACTCAATGAATTATCAGAACCAGAAGATGTAGTAGGCATT
>DASSVK010000055.1:0-18633 GCA_035706205.1 Nitrososphaeraceae archaeon
AAAACTGTTCTTACCTCCTTTGTATTGGATGTAGAAAAAGCATTTGATCAATCTATTAAAATGATTCAAAAAGGTAATTTTAGTGGACAAGTATTCAAACCTGGATTAGAATATTATAAGGGAGCACCAGGTGATGGGATAGTCTATATTGCACCATTTTATGGATTGGAAAATAGTGTACCAGAAGATGTAAAAATAAAATTCTATCAGCTTAAAGACGATATAATTAATGGAAAGATTGTTGTTCCAGAAAGATATAATAATAATGATGATGATATTGTAGATGTTTCTAATAAGAATTAATAATAAGAAAGAAAAATTTTATACATTTCTCTACAATATTCTTAGTAGTATACAAATGGAAAAGAAGAACAAATGAAAAATTCTGCTGATAATGATTTCTTCTCTAGAAAGAAAAAAGAAATAGGGATTATCTCTATAGTTTTAATAACAGTCTCTTCATTTGGTTTATTCTTTTATCAACAAAATATTACTGAACAGAATGTTAAAAATAGTATATTTACACAACATAAAGACCGTGAAATAGAATCTACACAAAGGATATCTGAACATATTAGCTCAGATCTTCAACTAATTATGTCCATCCTTAAAGGAATTGCAGATTCTTCCCTTTTACAGCAAGGTCTTCTTTCTGGCGATAGGATAGATAAGATGATGCGAGAAAAATTTTCTGAGATTAATAATATAACAAAAGTGGACACAATCTTAATTGCAGATAAAGATGATATAACTACATATGAAATAGTAGCAGAAGGTACAAGAAGTTTTCTAAATATAGATCTTTCATTTAGAGAGTATATACAAGAAACAAGAAATACTCTACAACCAGTTTTTTCAAATGGATTTAAGGGAATGGATAATATAGATAGAATTGCATTAGCTGTTCCAATAGTAAATAGCAGTAGTGGAGAATATATGGGTATTGTTGAGGCAAAAATACCTACCGTGTCTTTTTTCTCCCACTATGGAAATATACATGATATTAATTCTCAATTCTTAGTTGTATATGATAGAAAGGGAACTTTACTTGCAGTTGGTGCAGATAAAAGTTTGCTTGGCAAGAATTTTTTTGGTGAAATTGTACAAAACTTTACAAACCATAATCCAATTTTAAAAAATCTTACTCAAAATCTATTACACGGTATCCCGGGATATGCAATTTATGATTATGGAAGAGGTGAACGAATAACTACAAATGTTCCTGTATTTATCCAAGATATACCTTCGTATTTTGTTCAGATAGTTACTCCTACTGATACAATTTATTCAGAGATTAATGATGTGTTATTTGGAGAGAAGTTATCAATGTTCTCATTAATTGTTGGTACTATTATTGCAATCACTATTCTTATTATGTTTCTAATGAAATGGAATGTTATGCTTAATAATGAAGTAAAGAAAAGGACAAAAGAATTACAAGAATCAAATAGAAAACTTGTATTATCAAATCAAGAAATTGCATTAGCCAATGAAGAGCTAAAAATTCATGATAAAATGCAAAAAGAGTTTATAAATATTGCAAGTCATGAGATGAAGACGCCTGTTCAGGCTATTTTGTCATATTCTCAATTATTACAAATGTATCCTGAAAGACAAAACGAGTTTACACAAGCAATAAATAGAAATTCCATTAGACTCCAACGACTTTCTAATGACATATTAGATGTTGCTAGGATTGAAAGCGGGGCTTTTACATTAAACAAAGAACTATTTGATCTTAATGAAGTTATATCACATATTATAGATGATTATAAGACTCTTATTGCAAATGGTAATTATAAAGTAAAGTTTAATTTTAAACCATTTAAAGAGACTTTGTTAATAGAAGCTGATAAAGAAAGAATTTCTGAAGTAGTTTCCAACCTTCTAAGTAATGCTATTAAATTTACTAAAGAAGGCGAAATATTTGTTTCTATTGAAAAGAAAGAAGATAATTATAATTATTATGCCTTAGTGACAGTTAGAGATACAGGAGAAGGTGTGGATCCAGAAGTATTGCCTAATCTTTTTTCAAAGTTTATTACAAAATCTTTTGAAGGAATAGGTTTAGGATTGTATATATCCAAATATATTGTGGAAGCTCATGGTGGAAAAATATGGGTAGAAAATAATAGCAAAGATGATAATTGTGGATCTATCTTTTGTTTTAAGTTACCACTAAGAAAAAGCAATATCAACAACAATAACTTTAATAACTGAGATAAATAAAAAAACAAAGTAAAGACATACCAATGGGTGAAAATAACAAAATTTTGCTCGTAGATGATGAGCATGATATAGCTTTGGCTTTCAGTCTAGGATTACAGGCTAATGGTTTTTCAGTAGATACTTTTACTAATCCATTTGAAGCATTAGCTAATTTTAAAGTACATTTTTACAAATTAGCACTTTTGGATATAAAGATGCCAGAAATGGATGGTATTGAACTAGCACAAAAAATAAAAGATAAAGATGAAAAAATCAAAATATGTTTTATAACTGCATTCGACTTAAGTTATCAAAAATGTCAAGAATATTCAGACTGTATAATTAAAAAACCAATATCCATAGATGATTTGATAAAAAAAATTAAAGATTGCATGGAATAGAATTAAAATCTACTCAAGAGAAAGTAAAATAAACTGATGATAATGACGATGATAAAATACAATATCTGATTTCTATAATTTCTTCAAAATGAAATAGAAGAATAATAAAGACAAATCACAATCATCGTCAATAAAAAATAAATGAAAATTGGTTTAGGAAACTCTGAATTTATAGACTTTTTCAACAAAAAAAATGATGATGAATCTATAAGCTTTACGTCATTTCCACATTATCTATCGGAAATGTAAGAGTAGATTTTACCAATTTTACAATAGGGATATAGATAGATTGAGTATTGATACCAATATTATCAACAAAAGTAAAATTACCTGTCATTTTATTTAATTCAATGAATTTCTTTCTTGGTTTTTCTTCAATAATATGATAATGAGCAACAATTCCTCCGACTATGCCTGTATGAATAAATAATATTTCCTTTTTCTGATATGTTATATGGTAAAGTAATGGCGTTATAGTCATAAAAGATTGTGATGTATAAAGTATAACACTTAACATATCTTTTAGAGTTTCATATTGTAAATAAGTAGTAAACCATTCTGTCTGGGACATGTAATAATAGAAAAAGCGAGTATATTTAGACTTTGTTTTATATCCAATGCAATCATCAAAATTTTTTTGACAATTCTAATTCACCAAGATTTCAATGTTACATAAAAAATATTTAATAGCTTTAATATATAATATTGTATTAATTTAGGTATGGACCAAGGCGAACCTGGATTAGACTATAACGATACTAATTTGAATCCACTAATATGTGACATATGCAAACAGACTTTTGATAGTTTAGACAAATTAGGTGAACATCAAAAACAAAAACATAACATGTAATAGGATCTAAAGTTACACATACTAGACGATTAACTATATTACAAAAAATATGCCAAATCCATTTTTATTAGATTTTAAATATCTTAATTAACTAGAAAATCTATTATCTATTGCCTCAGGACTAATTAAAATAATAATAACTATTTCTATATTGGCCTATATCTCTCATATATCAATAGATAGGAAAATTTTTCGTATGAGAATTTAATGTTCTAAGTTTAAAGGAATTCAGGTACATGAAAAATATTACATAATAACCATCTTTATGTGTGGATTCTTTTATTGCGTTTGTTGTTTATTATTTGTTAATGTGTTTGACAGCCATATTATTTGGTCAAGAGCTCTCAAAATATGGATTCGGAAGATCACATCCTTGGAACAATG
The DNA here is from genome assembly GCA_035706205.1 of Nitrososphaeraceae archaeon. Taxonomy (GTDB): domain Archaea; phylum Thermoproteota; class Nitrososphaeria; order Nitrososphaerales; family Nitrososphaeraceae; genus TH1177. Next base: position 3,847 of record DASSVK010000055.1, read on the forward strand.
AAAGAATCTATGATTTTTGGTCCAAATTCCAACAAATGCGTTTAGATAAATCTTCAGAAATTTTGATTGAACAACCCGAATTGGCTTTGGAAGATTCTATTATATCCTTTCATGATAAAGATTATGTGGACTTTGTCAAGAAGGTTGGAAAAACTGGTAATGGATATTTAGATAGAGGAGATACCCCTGCTTTTAAAGGTATATTTGAAGCATCTTCATATGTTGTCGGGTCAACCTTAAAAGCATTTGATATTGTAATTCTAAAAAAAAATGGGATAGAACATGCATTTAATCCTATTGGTGGACTACATCATTCAAGAAGAACTGCTGCAGCAGGATTTTGTATTTTTAATGACATTGGAATTGCTATACTAGAAGCTAGAAAAAAGTATGGTATTAAGAGGATAGCCTACATTGATATAGATGCACACCACGGGGATGGTGTCTATTATGAGTTTGAGAATGATCCTCTTCTATACATTGCAGACATCCATGAAGACGGCAATTTTCTATATCCTGGGACAGGATCAGAATGGGAGACTGGTTCCGGCTCTGCTGTGGATACGAAATTAAATATTCCCTTAAATCCTTATTCAACAGATCAAGATTTTATTACATCTTTTAAAAGAGTAGAAGATTTTATTGATAACAAAGCAAAACCAGAGTTAATTATATTACAATGTGGTGCAGATTCGCTGAAACAAGATCCATTAACCCATTTAAACTTGACACGTAATAGTCATAACTATGCAGCAAGTAAATTACACAATCTTGCTCATAAGCATTGTAATGGAAGAATAGTTGCTTTGGGCGGAGGAGGTTATAACAAAATAAATATTGGTGATGCATGGACCGCAGTAGTAACAGCTTTTATTGAAAAAAATTAGGCTAATTAATTACCGTGGGCGTATAATAATAAAGACAGAAAAACAATCTAAAGTCTATAAAAATTTGTTTTAAAATAAGTCTACCGATTATACTATTAGCTTTTTAGAATTAATATTATAGTTATTATTGTTTTGATCTATTATACTAATTGATGGTATAGGAGAAATTAATTATACTTTCTCCTGATTGAACCAACTTTTAATATTCTGATGGTGCATTTTTTATTGCTTCATATGAACTACTTTTTTAGGTTTTATCTTTAGTAAAATTCTCTTTTCCCCCGGTGCCCTTCCAGGATATTTATCTTTATTCAAATATTTTTTTGCCAATTTGTCTATATGACTTTCAGCTTCCTCTCCTGTTATCTGCTCAACAATTTCACCACTAACAGTAACCATATGATAAGGATTGTTGTTATCCGCTACAGATAGCGAGACTCTCGGGTCTCTTGCTACATTCTTTTGTTTTACCCTTCCTATTGCAGTATTAATAAGAATGTAACTATCTTCAATGTCTACCCAGGTAGGGGTAACATGAGGAGATCCATCTTTCATAGATGTGGCTACAAAAGCAAAGTTCTTGTTCTCAAAAAGTCTTTTTATTGAAGGATCGGTTATACTATTTTCATGTTTATTCATATATAATAATGATGAATATTTTTAATAATTGTTTTTCTCTATCAGTAATACTGCCACAATTTTGATAATATTGGTAACACCTATTGGTAACACCTAAACTCTATCTACCTTCATCTCCGCCTGATTGTCAAAAGAAAGAAAGGAGCTTTTTAGATATATTTCATGAAGAATTTTGGAAGGAAAAAACACGAATAGCGGCTAGAGCAAATAGCAATTTATAATTTGATATATTCATTAAACCTTTAAAAATTATTTTTTAGTATATGTTATATTAATAGTTTGAAATACTAATAGATAATCCAATATCTTTCAACATTTAATCTATAAATTTAAATTAATTTAAATTTTGTTTATCGATTCCGCGTTATGATATTTGTCTGATGTTGGTTGATGAAGATAACAGTCGAAAATAATAGTTATCATTTGTTCTTTATATCTAAAATCAGTTCAATAAAATAAAAAGACAATTAAAAATTTTAGATTTATCTAAAAGACAAAAGTACAATATTTTTTGTTTATAATACTCTATTGAGGTAGTTACAATGTTCAAATAATAAATAAGACTTTAATTAATTGACAAGAATCTAATCCATTGTTAAATTTTTATTGAACTATTAACTATCAAACCAACTTTTAATGATCATTTAATTTTTTTTGTCCATTTTTAAATATTAAACTGCTATTTACTAATAAATGAGTTTAATATAATAAAATATCAAAAAAGAATAAATCATACGTTAAGTATCTTTTTTGATAATGAAAAATAAGATCAATTCAACCACAACTTTAATATCAATATCTTTACTAATTCTAACATCTTTCACGATCTTTTTTACCTACTTTTCAGAGAAAACCGAAATTGCAGTAGCTACAATACAAAACAACCAAGAAACTAATCAATCAGTCACACAAGAAAAGGGAGCAGAAGAAAATAAAAAAATTGTTCAACAAGCGGTAGTCACATCATCTCCTGATCCTCTTCCCGGACATGAAGCACACCAAAGTGTAACTGTACTGAGGTTAAAAGGTGACAATACTATTTATGAAGGTACATTATCTTTTATTGCCTCTAAACCTGTTGAAGTTCAAATATTATATAGGAATATGACTTCATTAAGTCAACAACTTCCTCAAATATCTCCTCAATTTGGAACAATGAGTATTATACCTCTACCCGGTGACCAAGGTTCAGTAATTTCTTCACTAATACAACCACAATATCCTGAAGAGGCTACTTCATTTTCAGCATCGATTCCTTTTGCCGGAAATGGTTTAGCTCTTCATAATTTAGCTGGAGATGAATTTGTAGCAACATATACTGTAGTTGCAGATCAAGTTGGTCAAGCTCAACGGGCCGATGAAATAGTAAATCCACCTCCAGATGAGGATGAAGAGAATGGTGGAGGAGATAATGAAGATGAGAATGAAGAGAATGGTGGAGGAGATAATGAAGATGAGGATGAAGAAGGGTAATGGTAACACAATAATAATCTATATTCAGATTTAACTAACAGATCCTATTGATATGATTTATTAAAACCATTTTTTTATTTTCTTTTTTTTAAAATAAATATAGGGATCTTTAACATATTTTCTATATTAGATTTATCTTTTTTGCAAATAACTAACTAAAAAATAAAATGCTGAATATAATTTGAGATAAATAGAAAAATTTGAAGTTAAAGAATATAGTCTAATTTACTATAAAGATAACAAATAGATCTTTTATTATCTTTATTTCAATCAATTCCAAATAATTCATTTTTTGATATGTTTATATTGTCAGTATCTCAATTTTTCTTATTTTATAATAATAATATTAAGAAAATGTCATAACTTCAATAAATTTATGAAAAGAATAACAATATTTTTTTTCCTTATGTATATTGCACAATCTATTTTCAATAAAATCTAAACATAATCAATAAAAATAACTTCTGATAATATTATTGTAATATTGATTAAAACTATTACTCTAAGGATGGTGATTGTTATAGGATTTCTATCTTTAATACTATTAATCTTTGCAAATAATCAACATATGTCTCAAATTTTTACCTTTTTTAATTCTGATAGTTTTAAAGAAGTCTTGGCAGGTACGGAAGAGGAAGAAGAAGAAAATGAGGAAGATTCATTAGAACAAAAGATTTGTAATAAACTCTTTGAATCTGAAGAATGTGAAAATGTAAAAGAATTAACAGAAGAGGAGATTAAAGCGGAGTCAATTATAAGCAGATATCTGGAACCTGTCAAATCCGAAGAAAAACTAATTGATAACGGTATGAATAATGAAACAAAAATAGATAGCACTAATAGAAACATTAGTAGTAATGGCAGTTCAACAATACTTTCAAATGAAGTAGAATCAAAAGATAGTACTAATTCGAATCAACAAATCAATAATGAACTGTTATCAACACAGTTAGAACTGTTATCAACACAGTTAAATCAATCATCTCTAAATCAAAGTGTTTTAAATAATACTCAAAATCTAACTCAAAATCTAAATAATTTAACTCAAGAATAACTCATTGATAAAATTTCATCTTCAATAAACCAGGTAAATCCTCAAATAGATAAAAATCAGATAATTCAGGCCCTTAAAAATATTATTATAAATACACAATCTAAAGGCGGTGATGTTATTACTTCACTTCGAAAAATTACGTAAAATATTCTACAAAATCCAAATGGACCAGTTACACAAAAGATTATTGGATTGACAAGATAAAGTCATAAAGTTAAGGTTAAGAAACTCTATCTTTTTTTGGATTAGCAAATTTTAAAAAGAAAAAAAATTACAATAAATCTTTATTAATTTTAAATTAATATAATAATACTACAGCAGCTAATAATGAAGTGATAATAACCTTTACCAAATAAGATTTATGTTACCAAATTATGTAACAATAGTATAATATGTTTATAATGTCTATTTCTTTTTTATTTGCTCAGTATTACCTTTTGAGTTTTTGTAAAAATTCTTCCTTGAGACCCATTTTGTTTTCTTTGAATAATCTAGGATCCATCTCTTTTATTGTACCTAATTTAGGCATAAAATTCATTTTTGATAATATATCTTTATCAATGTCTATTCCAGGAGCAATTTCTTCAAGAATCATTCCTTCTGTAGCTAATTTAAAAACTGCTCTTTCAGTAATGTAACGTATTTCTTGTCCATATTTAATTGCTTGATGTCCACTAAATACAATTTTGTAAACTTTATCAATAAATTTTGTTACAGAACCATCATTTTCAATTTGCAATTTACCATTTGAAATAAAGATTTTATTTTTTCCTGCAGTAAATGAACCTGCAAAATAGGTTCTTGGTGCTCCTCCAGCAATAACCGGAAATCCACCTGGTCCATAGATTTTATCAGGTAAAATTGATGGATTTACGTTTCCATTTTTATCAATCTGTAGAAAACCTAGTGAAGCCGCATCTATTATACCACCTTCAAAATTAGAGAAAACATCTGGGATTGTAGATAATGCAAATGGACTTATTGCTAATCCAAAATCTAATCCTGAGAGGGCAAGACCTCCCCATTGACCAGATTCAAGTATTGTTACTATAAATTCAGAAATTTCCTCTTCTAACGTAATTGATGAAACAAATGCAGGAATTCCTATTCCTAGATTGATTAATATTGGCTTTTGTTTGTATTCAAATAATTCTAGCAATTCCAATGCAACTCTTCTAGCTATTACTTTTTCATAGTCTTTCATAGAAACCTTAGGTAAACTGTCGAAAATGACATTAGTAATCGGTGGTACTATTTCATATGAAATTCGAGGATCATATTCTATAGTTCCACTTTGCCAATGATTTTGTTTTGGAGACACTACTATATGATCAATTAATGGAGCAGGTACATCAACATCTCTTGGCCTTATTGTTCCAGATTTCGTTATCCATTTAACTTGAGCTATGACTTGTCCTTCTCTAGGTCTAGCTTTTGTAGCTTGAGCAATACTAAGAATAGAGCCTTTCAATCCTTCCTCTTCCATAGATAAATTACCGTTCTCATCAGCTGTAGAAGCTCTAATAAATGAAAAATCAGGTTTTGGAGCTAGATATAAAAGACATTCTACTCCTCCTACATCTATTAAACTAATCTTGCAGGTTGAATTTTCCTTTGCTAATTTATTTAGTGCACCACCTTCTCTTCTCGGATCCAAAAATGTATCTATTCCTATCTTTGTAATTAATCCTGGTCTTCCAGATGCAATCTCTCTAAACCAATATGCAGCGATACCAATAGGCCAACCATAATATTCAATTCTATTATCTGTTATTAATTTTTGAAGCCAAGGTGAAAATCCCAAGAATGGCATGAGAGTTCCACGGAGAAGCTGTTGATATGGGTCTTTGTATATTATTTCAGCCAACTTATCAAGTCCCCTTCCAGGTATCGCAGGAAGAGCATCAGATATTATGAATATATTTTTTGGATGTCCTTTTCTAATATAATTTTCATATAATCCATTGATCAGATACTCAGGAGTTAACGCCATATTGAAACCAGAAATAGAAATTACAGAATTATCTTTTATTTTGGGAATTACTGTAGATATATCAACAGCTTTAAGAAACAATATTCTTTTAATATTACTGACATTATTAAGTATTATTTTCAAATGTTTTCAAGTAATTGGAAAACAAATATTTTATGATGGATTAAAATTACATGAATATTTTGTTTTTGTAAAATATAATTATATTATAAAAAAAATATATATTTATACCTAAATATCTTGATATTTCAGATTTAAGTGTAATATTATAATATTTCTTAATAGAGTTAAATATTTTAAGTTATTAATTCAATCAATTAAAAAATATTAAATTAAATTAATGAATTAATATATCTAAAGATTATTAAATCCCTGAACATTTGTAGTCTTTTTTTTATTGTTTAGCAATCAATTGTAATGATTCTTGAACATTTTCTTTTATTAATTCAGTTCTTTTCTTAAATGTCGATACATCTATGGAAATTCGAAGAATGAATTTATTCAAAGCCTCAATAGCTTTTATTGTACCAATATGAATAGCTACGCCTTCTTTAGTTAGAACCAATATTCCAGTACATTATATATTATTTTCTGAACATGAAGCAAGTAAATCACCAGCAGGACCTCCAATTTATGCGAAATCGGAGGAAAGTAAATTGTCATTAGTAGTTTGATAAGGATTTTTCAACACATTTTTTTATTTTTATCAATATTTTCCTTCTGCTTAGAAACATTTTCATTTGTCAAAATGATGATTGTTTTTCTTCTCTTATCTTCAAATGAACTAAAGTATTGTTTTAGAATTCCTTCTAGAACTATTAACTCTTTTTATAATAAAATGATACTTCATTAACTAATTAAAATAGAATAAATCAAAAAATACAATAATTACATTAAACTGAATTTAAATAATCTGCTTTTAGCTTAATCTCTTTTATCTAATAAATAAATACAATTACCTCTATCTTAATATTTATTTAAATAAAAGAAATAAATCATGATTGAACATATGTAAAAGAAAATAATAGGTTCTCCGAGAACTATTTGAGGAGAATTTTTTTATATATCTCTGAATCAGAATTAATAGCTTTTATAATATTAATTATATGCATTTTTATATTCTAAAGGATCATTTACTTATTAATAGCCATAATTCTTTTATAATTAATCCTAGGTAATTAACCATAAGTAAATATTTAATGACCAAAAGGATAATTATTTTACCTGGACAATCAAAAATATATAGTAAAATTCTTGAACTTGCCATTAAACCTATTAATAAGAAAAAAATATTAAAAGAATTGTCTCTCTCTCATCAACGAGTAAGAAGATACACTGCAGAATTAGTAGATAAAGGACTATTGCATTATGATGAAAAAAACGGAAATTTTATACGGAGTGAAAGAGGCAATACTTATTTGATGAAGTTATCATCCAATAAAAGTGATAATACGGTGTTGAGTTCTTATGATATTAGTAGAGAAATTATCTCTCTCGAATCAGATAACACGCTATTAGATGCTAGAAATTTTATGATACGATATAATATAAGTAGAATAGTCATATTACAGAATCAAAAACCAGCTGGAATTATTACGGAAAAAGATATTTCCAAATTTTTATATTCTACATTTACAGAAAAGAGATTATCAGAAATTTTAATCAAAGACATTATGACAAAGAAATTGCTTACTGTAGATATGAATTCATCAATAGATGAAAGTATTAAGATAATGTTAGACAATAATATTAGTTCTGTTATAGTAACTGATAATAAAGGACATCATAAAGGAATTATTACTAAAACCGACATAGTAGAATATTGTGCATATCACGTTAAAAATAAATACATAATAAAAGATTCCATGTCAAAAAAAGTTTATACTGTTTTTCCTGATGAAAATATCCATATGATTATTCTATTAATGAATACTTATAAAGTATCTAGGATTGTAGTGATTGATCACAATAAACCAGTTGGTATTGTTACTTCTCAAGATTTGTTACCTGTCTCCAATCTTTTACTTGAAAAGACTTCAAATACTAAAAAGGCAAAAAATATCAATAATCAAAGATTCGTTCCTTCACGTTTAAGTTCAATGTTCTTAGCAGAAGATATAATGACACGATCTCCTCTAACCGTTTCAGATAATGCTAATTTATCAGAGGCGGCAAGAATAATGATAAGAAATAGAATAAGTGGCTTGCCTGTTGTTAATAATAAAGGATTATTGAGTGGAATAATCACTAAAACTGATGTAGTTAAAACAATGTATAAAGAATTTTTAATTATTAATAAAAAGTAAATTTTTTACTTTTCTTATTTTTTCTAAAAGTTATATATTCATAGATATGTTACCATCATAGTGTTTATAATTAACAAAAACAAAGTACAATTTCAAATTTATAATTTTTAATCTAAGATTACCAAGATATATTTTTTTATAATATAATTGGCATAAAACTAAAATTTGACCTAATTCAATCTTATTTGATTTAATCAATTCATAATAATTATTATGATTTCCTTATCTTTTTGTAAGACAAATAAAAAATCAAAATAAGAAAATTAGAATTAAATTTGAAATATAAAATTAATCTAGTTCTTCTATATCCTTAAATCTTCCCATTGCAGCTAGCATTGGATCTTTTTTATTTTTCTCATATAGATACCTAACTAGATCGTCTGATGTAATGATACCATATAATGTATTATCTTTTACTACGGGCAATCTTCTGATTCTATACTTTGTCATTATTAATGCTGCATCATGCAAATTAGTTTCAGGATCTATTGTTATTAATGAGGTTGTCTTGATATCATCAACCTTTGTAGTTTTAGGATCTTTACCATCTGCAATTACCTTTCTAACAATATCTCTTTCTGTAACAATTCCAAGAGGATGGTTTTTCTCGTTTACAACTACTATCGATCCAACTTGATTTTCTTTCATTTTGTTAGAGATTGCTTCAATAGTATCTTCAGAAGTAGCTGTTTGAACTGGAATAGATGTCATTAACATTTGAACTTGGATTGATTTTTCATTACCTTCCATATCTTATAGAAGAATTATCTAAATGATATCCTTTACTAAATCTAACAATTTTTTTCCACTTTACTACGTATAATTAATTTTTATTCTCTATAAACAATAAATACTACAAAATTAGAAAATTTTAAAATATGCAAAAGATCTTTACCAAATAAATTAAAAATATTAAAATGTTGTAACTCTTAATGTCTTGTTATCCAATACCACCTTTAATTTCTTCTTTTTCAAAGACTGAAGGAGGTAGGATAAACCTTTCTGCAATTCTCTTATACCAATTTAATTCATCATTTGTTAATGGTTTTACTTTTTTCATTGCTTCGATAAAATGTTTATTATATATCTTCAATTCTTGTGCATGATTTTCAGCCTGGAATGTGTCATTATTGTATTTTAAGACATGTTCCCGTAGTGCTAGAATTGCTGCAGTAGATGCAATGGAGGCAATATCTGCTCCTGTATAACCTTCAAAAATCCTTGCAAGATGATTGAGATCGATATCACTAGCTAATGGTTTGTTCTGGGTATGTATTTTTATTATTTCAAACCTAGATTCCATATCGGGTGGTGGAATATATAGAAGCCTATCAAATCTACCTGGCCTTAAAAGAGCTGGATCTATGATGTCTGGTCTATTTGATGCAGTTATTACAGTTACACCTTTTAACTCTTCTAGTCCATCTAGTTCGGTCAACAATTGGCTTATTACTCTCTCTGTTACATGAGAATCTCCAAATTCACCTCCCCTTCTAGGTGCAATAGCATCAATTTCATCAAAGAAAATTATACATGGAGCAGCCTGCCTTGCTTTTCGAAATATTTCTCGTATTCCTTTTTCTGACTCTCCGACCCATTTTGATAATAGCTCAGGACCTTTTATACTAATAAAGTTAGCTTCACTCTCGTTTGCTACTGCCTTTGCTAATAAAGTCTTACCTGTTCCGGGAGGTCCATATAATAAAATCCCTTTAGGAGCTATAGCATTAGAAACTGAAAACAATTTTTTGTGTTTGAGAGGCCATTCTATAGATTCAATTAATTCCTGTTTAATATCTAAAAGCCCTCCTATATCGTTCCAGCTTACATTAGGAATTTCTACAAATACCTCTCTCATAGCAGATGGTTCTATCTCTTTTAACACATCAAGAAAATCCTGCATTCTGATTACTATCTTATTTAATATATCACTCGGTATTTTCTCCACAGAAAGATCAATTTCTGGCAATATTCTCCTTAATGCTCGTATAGCAGTTTCTTTTGCTAATGCTTGTATATCGGCTCCAACAAAACCATGAGACATATCTGCAATCTTTTCCAAGTCTACATCTTTTCCTAATGGCATATTCCTGGTATGAATAATTAATATCTCTAATCGGCCATTTCTATCTGGTATTCCAAGTTCAATTTCTCTGTCAAATCTACCCGGACGTCTTAAAGCAGGATCTAGTGCATTTACCCTATTAGTGGCACCAATCACTACTACTTTACCTCTAGAAGATAATCCATCCATTAAAGATAACAATTGAGCAACAACTCTTCTCTCCACGTCTCCCGTTACTTCTTCCCTTTTTGGTGCTATTGAATCTAATTCATCAATGAAAATTATAGAGGGAGAATGCTGCTCCGCTTGCTCAAAAACTTTACGTAATTGTGCCTCACTTTCGCCATAAAATTTACTCATTATCTCTGGGCCACTTATTGAATAAAAATTAGCATTAGTTTCATTAACTATAGCTTTTGCCAGTAATGTTTTTCCTGTTCCAGGGGCACCATGAAGTAAAACACCTTTTGGAGCTTCAACTCCTAGTCTTTTAAATAATTCTGGATGACGTAAAGGAAGTTCAATCATCTCCCTAACTTTTATCAATTCATTCTTTAAGCCCCCAATATCATCATATGTGACTTTGTGTACTCCCCCGTTTTTTCCTTGTTTAGTCTGAATTGTAGCTTCTTCTAATATTGTTATCTTTGTACTTTCAGTAATTATCAAAGGTGAATTCGGAGGATCGGTAGAAACTACTACTAGATCAATTCTTTGACCTAGTATTCCCAATGGGATATTATCACCCTTAGTTACGAGTTGACCTTTTAGTATATGCAACAAATATTCTTCTGCTCCCATGATACTCAATGACTCTGTAGGTGCAAGAGTAATAGCTTGAGCGTCCTTTGCTGTTACCTTCTTTACTTCAATCCGTTCATTTATACTAACATCGAGCTTCTTGCGAATATATCCATCTATACGTATTAGCCCTTTTCCGAAATCCTCACTATGAGCTGGCCAATTAAGAACTGTCGCCTTTTCTGTTGTAGAAGATAGTTCAAGGACATCTCCACTTAAAAAACCATGTTCTTCGGAAATTTTCGGATCTATTCTTGCAATTCTTCTTCCAACATCATTTGAATTAGCTTCAGCAACATTAAGAATTATATTTTCTTCTTTGGGTTCTTTTTTTGAATTGTTAGATGAATTCATATTCTTCTATTATTTTTATGTTTAAATCATTGATAATATTAATTAATTAAAAGGTAAAAAATTAAAAGAATTTATCTGTTTAGGTGTTTATTCTATATTTATTTGTCTACCTTTTGGTTTTTGTTGTTCTTTCCTTTTAAATGTTATTTCTAAAATCCCATTGTTATAATTTGACTTTGCACTCTCTATGTCAATATCTTCTGGAACTTCTATTGTTTTATGATATTTCCTAGTTGGATCTTCACTTTTTATCTCTACAGAATTATCGTATGCATCAATCCTTATCTTTTCTTTACTTAATCCAGGCATTTCTGCTACAATTTTTACTTCTTTATCTGTAGATGATATATCTATTAACGGTTCTCTTTCTGAAGAAAGTGATGGTTGTTCAAAAAATCCTCTACCAGCAAAAGATTTTACGTTACCAAATTCTCTTATCTTTGGCTTTCCATCAGGTCCTATTGTCATGGAATATCCATATACTATTGGACCAACTTCTCTAACTTTTCCGCCTTCTGGTGTTTCATATTCTTTAATTAGATCTTTTGGTACTTTATTTTCAATATTTTTAAATTGTTCAGAAAATGTTCTACCCATTTCTTTTCTCATTTCATCAAATTCTCTAAACATATCGTCAAAGCTCCATCCTCTTCCTTCACCTCTTTTACGCGCTCCTCCGCCAAAGAATTGTCTAAAGAAATTGTATGGATCTATGTCATTTGGAAAACTCATAATATAATATTGAATTACTTTCTTTTAAAGTTATATAAAATTATTTTTAATTTTCATTATTTATTTTTCATATGGAAAAAATGACTATTATATATAATAATAATAAAAGACATTATTATTAAAATTTATATATAGAAGGAAAGGAGTTTTTAAATTGATATTGAATAAAATCTAATAGCTCTCGAAGTTATATATATATTCTGTAGGACAAGAAGTATAGTTATGTTTTTATCCGGAATTGTTAAAAATTCTATAAATCCATTTTCCAATCTTTATGAAAAGAATATTTCTTTAATTCTTTTATTATAATTCTTAATTAAATGCTATTAAGAAAATAAACCTAAAAGATATAACAAAAGAGATACAGCCAAATTAAAATATTTTGTTAAAGATATGGTTTGCTAACATGGATAAAGAATTTGATAGAAAATTGCGATCTAATAATTTTATAATATTGTAAGATAAATATATCAAGAGTAGTATAGTTATATTTAATGATATGCATAATGGCTACATAAATTCTCAATATATATATTTATCTCATTTATTATCGTAACAAAATTTACTAAAAAAAAGGAATTGCAAAATAAACGATAAATATTGCAAATACCGAAAAAGCACCAAGACTTGAAATAATTTTTGTTTTATAATCATCAAAGAATATTTTATATGCAGAAAGACAAACAAAAAAGTATGGTAATAATGTTGTAATAACTGAAATACTTGCTAATTCTTCAAATTGGTTTGAGAGGAATAACAGTAGAATGGAAGTTATGATCGCGACTGTCATTGTAGCCGCTAGAGGAGATCCGCTAGAAGTTAAATCTTTTAGTATTGGCAATTCCAATTGATAAGAGATATTTTGGAGCACTCTAGTTGTACCAACAATGTAAGCATTGATTGCAGAGAGCATCGTAATAATGCCAATTAATCCAATTACTATATTTGATTCCTTCAGTATTAATCCATATGCCGTAGCAAGTGGTGCAGGAGAATTTGCAAGAACATAGCTTCCTACTGATCCAATTAAAGAAATATTTAAAAAAATATAGGTAAATATAGTAATTCCAATAACTATTTTAAGTGATCTATATACTATTTTTTGTCCTCCTTTTATCTCATCAGAAAATAATGCAGCTATTTCAAAACCTGTAAAAGACCAATAAACTATCACAATTGCCTTTAAAAAATCAAAACTTGAAGCAGGATAAAAAGGGAAGAAATTACTTTCATTTAAAAACGGAAGTAAGACCACAGATAGTATAATTAAAGGAGAAATTTTAGCAAATGTTAATATAATTTCTGTCTTTGTAGACAAATATAACCCTTTAATATTTATCATACAAAAAACTATAATTATAAAAATTTCAACTATTAAGATAAGGTTAATATCTTGAAATCCAAAAGAGAAAATATACTGTCCTATTCCAGATGCTATTGTTGAAATTCCAAATACTGATGAAACAAGATATAGGAAAACAAGTGAAATAGATATCCTTTTACCAAATACTTTTGAAAATAAAAGATAAAAAGCTCCTGTAGATGGATATTTTGATGAAGCCTTTGCAAGAGAATACATAACGCACGATGCAGAAAGGGAAGCGAATAACCAAGCAATTAAAGAACTTGAACCAGCGATTCCTGCAGCTATCCCTGGAACAATGAATATTCCAGAACCTATTGTTCCTCCAAGACCAAGACTAACTAGATCAAATAAACCTAAAGATTTTCTGTATCCTTTTTTTGTCACCATTCATTAATCGCTATTATCTTACCAATTAATTTTACTGGAATTTTTGCAGATTAAGCAATAGACATAACATGAAGATGATTTACCGTATCATAAGTAAAAAAACCATCAACTACTATGATACCAAGTTTAAAATAACTATGTTTAATTTTCTCAAGTCCTCTCAATTGTTTCCTGAAAATAAATACTAAATTAGAAGAAATAGAATTAGATTAATTATATTTATTTCCTTTAACAATATTGTTATTTAGTAAATTTGTCAATTTTTTATTAAGTAATATTAACAATATATATTTCTTAATCTTTTAAAAAACTTTTTGAAATAATAGATCCTTGTTAAAGTATTACTTCAATCTCTCAAGTCCTGTCATCCTTCATTATTATAATAAACTATTATTTATATTATAATATACAATTCATACAGAGTCCATTATACTCCTTTATAATTTTGAGTTGTTACTAAATGTATTATCATATTATAAATCTATGGTTACTCTTCTAAGTACTTTCTGTATCTAATCATAAATCTTAAAAGATAATGGTCTTCCTTATGTATTGTATGAAGATGCTTAATTATATCTGTTATAGTTACAATTCCTACTATTGCATTATCTTTGACTACAGGTAATCTTCTAATATTGTTTTTTTCCATTATCTTACAAGCATTAAATAAATAAGCATTTGGTCCAACTGTTATTAATGGTTGAGATTTAATTTCTGTTGCTTTGGTCGT
>DASSVK010000056.1:0-14230 GCA_035706205.1 Nitrososphaeraceae archaeon
AGCATCTCTATACTACCCGGGCGCATTAAAGATGTTTTATAAAAGCAGTTAAAATATCTTTCTTTTCACTATTTAATTGAAAAGATAAAAAGACTATAGTAAGAATATGGGAAAATGAAATAGTCGAAGCCATTAAAAGTATTAATAAAATTACAAAAAATAAAGAAAAATCCGATAATATCTTTAGAGAGAAGATCTGGCTCATAAATAAATGAGATACATATACATTTATTATAATGATAATCTGAACAAAAATACAATATAGAATTTTAGAGATAGTAAAGGTAAAGATCAGAAAAGATTAGAAATAAAATTAAAGAACAAATTAAGATTTTAAATAAAAAGAGAGAGGTTTTGTGAAATCGGCTATTATGTTATATTACATATATATAAATTATAAAGAATGATCCATTTAAAAATATTTTAATATAAGAGAGGAAAATTTCAATATTAACAATATACTTCTCATATTGAAGTTTTTAGTAAATCAAAAATTTTTTTGTTACCTACAGCATAGAATGATAATTTTGTTTTTAAATCTAAATCAGAATCTAATTCTTGACCATCAGGGGAATACAATTTACCACCAGCTTCTTTGGCTATTAAATAGCCTGCAGCCATATCAGTAGGGCGGATCTTTTCTCTAATATCTATGTAAGCATCCATAAATCCTCTAGCAAAATAACAGAGCTCAAGCGCATTTGCGCCAAAATGTCGTATATGAGTAGAGAATAAAAGAACTTTAGAAATTTGATTTAAAATATTTGAAGTTATGCCAGAGATATTTGTACCTATTAATACATCAAATGATTTAAGATCTTCAAGAGATTCAATAGAATTGAAATCTTCATTTTTAACATGTATTTTTTTATTATTATAAAACGAACCTTTCTCCTTTGATGCTGAATAAATATCTCCAGTGAATAAATCAAGTACCACTGCATCAATGACTGAACTTAGTTTAAATTCATTAGCAAAAGCTAAAGAACAACAAGAGAATGGAAGACCACGAATTGCATTAGTAGTACCATCTACTGCATCCATTATCAAAAAACCTTCATTATTATTGTTAGAAGAAGAAGAGGAAGAGGAAGAAGAAGATTTATTTAGATTAACTATTCCGCATTCTTCTCCAATTACCGTTGGAAAAATATTATTGGATTTGATTGTATTTAGCACTGTCTTTTCTGCAACAATATCAATCTTTCTAGAAATATCACCGCCGGCACCCCGACTTATTTTACTAGCACCGTCAATTGTTCCTAATAAATTTTTAATTTCACTATAAACATTCTTGGATGCTTCAGTTAAAATATCTAACATCATAAAAATATGATATATTTGTAATGTTATTAAATGGTATAGTATATTGTATCATATACTAAAATTAAAATCAATTGCTAAAATATCAATAAAAATAAATATAAATGTAAATATAATAATAGTGTAGAAATCAATTCAATTCAATTGTTTTGGAAAACTTTTTTTCTTCCTTTTAACAATCGGTATATAGAAACTTTTATTCCAACGTAAATACTATACAAAAATTTTAATCCCATACTAATATAATACAATATTTGCTTTTAAACATTGAGTTAAGAAATCAAATTTTAAAATATCAAGTATCTAATAATAAACCAATAATAACAAAAATAAAAAAATTAGAGTGGAAAATGAAATGAAGATTGTTCTAATTCTAAAATTGGAACATAAATAGCCTGAGTATCATTACCTATTCCATTTACAAACTCAAATTTGCCTGTCAGCTGTTTTAATTCAATAAATTTTTTTGCAGGTTTTTCAGTCAAAATGATATAATGAATAACTGTATTAACTGCACCTGTTTCTATAAATAATAATTCTTTATCCCTAAAATTAAGGTGATAAAGCATTGGCACCATTCCTATTGGTGATTGAGAAGCAAATAAAATCACCTTAAGCATGTCTTCCAGATTTTTATATTTTAGATATGTAGTTGAATAAACTTCAGCTGATGACATTAAATATCATATCCTATTATAATAATAACCTATAATACTCTTCCGTCTTTTTATATATAAATTATTTACGATAACATATAAATCAGATTAATCAGTAACAAAGAAAAAATATATTAGTTAATATGATAGGTCATCTATTGGCGAAATTTATAAAACATTTATCTTCAATATCTATATTTTTCTTAATTATTAGTTTAATTCAATTTAATTATAATACTATTTATCCTGTTATTAACCAAAAGAATGACAATCTAAAAAGACAAATAGAAATATGCTGTACGTGGGGACAGAAGCTTGCAGATGGGATATTGATGTATGAAATAAATAATGCAAAACCAGAATTAAAGAAATTAGTCATATCTGCATTAAACTATTGGGAAGAAAACATACAAGAAATAGAATTTAAAGAAGTAGTAGGAAGTAAAGAACAGGCAGATATAAAAATTTCTTTCAGAAATGATAATGGAAAAGTTGCAGGACAGACTATAACTAATTTTGATACAGAAGGATTTATTTTTAATGCCAAGATATTACTTGCTGAAAAAGCTTTTGGAAAACAATTGAATAAAAATTTGATTGAATATATAGCAAAACATGAAATTGGTCATGCTCTTGGTCTAGGACATGCAAATTTTAATGAATCACTTATGTCATCTTTGGTTTATCACTCCTATAACGAGATTTCAGACTGTGAAAGAGAAGCTTTTATGGAAGTAAACAAATTGAAATTAATAGAAAACTCACCGCCAAAAATAAATAAAATTAAAACATATTTTTGCTAATTTATTGCTATTTAATTTAATAATATACAATCATTTAAAGACATTAAGGTGAAAATAATTTTTTTAAATTGTTCTATAATATTAGTAATTATTAATATTACTTATTAATATTATATGACTTAAATATATGTATTATAATATATTGAAATTAGAAGAATAAGAAGAAGAAATAGATAAAGATAGTTTAAGCAGAAAAAATTTTCTAAAGTATCTATCATAAAATTTATTTAATTTTCCAAATCTTGATCACTTGGAGTAATTAGTTCCATAACTTTAGAATACAAGTATAAAAATCTTCTTCCCTTGTCGGTTATTCTAAAGATTTGATCTTTTTCAGAATATTCTATTAATTCTCGTTCTAATAATATTGAAAGATAATCTTTTAATTGACTATAAGAAAGAAAAGCCTTATACATTATTTTAGTTTTAGCTGCTCCATCTTTAGTAGCTTCCAATATTAATGCTACTATATCAGTTCTGCTTCGATATTTCATTAACAGATTCTATAAATGGAATGTTTCATAAAAATTGATCGTAGAAATATTTAAAATATTGATTACAAAAATGTAATACGTATTTATTGAATATTGTCCTATGAACTTTTATTTTTGGAGTCGATTTCAACTAATAATTGTAGCCCCTTTTTTGTAATGGAATAATTCTTTGCATTCTTTTTTATATAATCTCTCATTCTTTCAATATGATAATATATAGACCCTGTTGATAAGGCAGTAGCATTTTGTATATCAGAAAAACCAGCGGATCCATTTCTATCAGCTATAGCACGTAGTATTTTAATTCTGGTTCTTCGAGCACGGAGTTGGGTTTCTCCTATCAATATTGATATTGCTCAAATAAATTATTTATTTTTTACTAAATTAATAAAATTTATAATAAAAGTCATAAGAAATGTTATATAAAAAATTAATAATTTCATATTTATTATAATTCAATTATCTTTTTAATACCTACGTAAAGCTTATAGAGATATAGTTCAATAACCTAACTGCGATGTCATATGGGGTCGTAGCGAAGCCAGGCATCGCAACGGGCTCCAGATCTAAAAATAGGGCAATCAATAGCTTGAAGATACCCGTAGGTCAAGGGTTCAATTGGTAATGGTTTATCACACTATTATCAGAATAACTCCCTTCGGCCCCATTACATTAGTAGATAAATTAGATATGAGAGATGGTTTATTCAAGAAAAAATACAAAATAATAATAATAATACTACTATTACTATTTCTCTCCCCTCTCTCACTCTCTATAAAGTTACCGCATGTATTAATATAAGAAAATCAATTGAGTAACATATGGAAAATGAATCAAAATCAAATAATACTAATGTTGCAATAATTGATCTAGATATTCAAGACATAGAAGGTATAGGTCCTACTACTGCAAAAAAATTAAAGGATGCTGGTATTATTTCCGTAATGGATTTAGCTGTAGCTAGTGCAGAAGAACTATCTGAAAGTATTAATGCTACAAAAGAAACAGCAGCTTCATTTATAATTTCAGCTCAAAAACTATTAAGAGAAACAAATGTCCTAGATAAGGAATTTGTTACTGCTGATGCTGCATTACAAAAAAGAAGATCAATGTTAAGATGTTCCACAGGCTCTTATGCATTAGATGATCTTTTACTTGGAGGAATAGAAACACAAGCTTTAACAGAATTTTATGGTGAATTCGGATCAGGTAAATCTCAAGTTTGTCATACTTTATGTGTAACAGCAAATCAACCTATCGAGGCTGGAGGATTAAATAGTACAGTTATATATATTGATACAGAAGGTACATTTAGGCCAGAAAGAGTTGAACAGATAGCAAGATCAAGGGGATTCGATCCTACAGAAATTCTTAAAAATGTAGCAGTTTGTAAAGTATATAATAGTTCTCATCTTGAATTAATAGTTAAAGATTTAGGAAAATATATTGACGATTTTAAATCAAAATTAGTAATTATTGATAGCATAATTTCACTTCATAGAGCTGAATTTTCTGGTAGAGGAACTTTGGCTGATAGACAACAACGATTAAACAACATGTTACATAAATTAATAAGATTAGCAGAAATATATAACATAGCAATAGTCATAACAAATCAAGTACAGTCATCACCTGATACGTTCTTTGGAGATCCTACAAAAGCTACTGGTGGTAATGTTTTGGGTCATGCCTCTACGTATAGAATTTATCTTAGAAAATCAGGAGAAAATAGAATAGCGAAAATAATGGATTCACCATATCATCCTTATTCGGATACAAGATTTACAGTTACAGAAAGAGGAGCTGATGATTTAGAAGAACAAATACCAAAGAAAGGAAGTAAAAAATCAACAACATCAGTATCAAAGAAAAAGGAAGAAGAAGAAGATCAAGAATAAATAAATAGATAAATAAATAACTATTTTTATTGTTTATCATATAACTTTTCTCTATTCAAAGACCATTTTCCTAATCTTATCATTGCTATACCTCCAGCTATAATAAGAAGAATAATTACTAGAACTATTGGAGCAATCATTAAATTTAATGGATAAGGAGCATTTGAAATGTATATACATTTAGATTCATTATCACATGATTTTGTAATTGGAAATACAAGTAATACAGTAGCAAAGATAACCAGTAAAATTGTTCCAATTGATGCAATAACTGCACCTACTTTAATTACAAATTCATAATTCATATTTAAATCGCATTATGTTTATTATTATTATTAATATTAGTTTTAATACAATTAGAGCTTTGATATATCCATTGTTACAAATTGATAGAAATCACTATCCGTTACCTTAGAGTACTTTTCATTATAGTAAAGAAATGGAAGATTTTTATGTTCATGTTCATCCCATAAATCATGAATTCGGTCAAAATATTCCTTTTTACTTTTTCCTTTAATTCTTAATATTTCATGTAATAAAATATGTGAAACTCTTGCACAATTATAATCTGCGAAAAATTTTGAGAGTTGTTCTTTGGATTCAATATGATCTGGTCTTTTCCATTGAATCATACCAAAATTATTTGTAGCATATCCACCTATATGACAATCAGTCCAAAATGGTTTGAAATAGGAGAGATAAAAATGATATATTGAATTTCCTCTACCTTGATGATCTCTTAATAAATAAGCTAATGACATTCTATCAAATAATCTTCCTTCGATAACAGGGAGAATATCTGCATCAGTACTAAAATTTAAAGCAAAATTTCTTTTTGTCCACCAATGAAAAAATTTAACCATTGAAGATACATAGTCCCAATCTTCTTTCTGTCTTTTTTCCCATTCTTCATTTTTTGCAACATAAATGAAAAAAAGCTTATTTGAATTGAATTGCATAGTCCTTTAAAAAATTTATTCTGTATTATAAGTAGAACAACCACAATTGCAATGATGAGAATTATTGTTGTTATTATTATATATGTTATATATGTCACTATTTGAAAAAAAAGATGTTAAATGAAATTTACTCATATGCTTCATTAATTTATAGTCAGAATCAAAAACTTCACAGATATTGCAATTGAGAAGTATTTTAAATTTATCCATATACATATATCATATATAAAATACAATAAAAAACCTATCGAATAAAAAACGCCGCCAATAAAGATATTGATAAAAATGAAGTTAATCAAGAATATATTAGACTGAAGAATATATTAATTGTTGGACGATCTTGATTTAAAAATCAATGACTGGACTGTAAATACAGTTAATTCTTTAATAAAACCTAACAGAATAGATAAAATTGCAGAATGTGCTTTACAACTTTCAAAATTAATTTATTATAATAACATGAATATAGAAAAATATCTAGCGGAAATAAATTTAATGCAGAAGGAACTTAATATTAAAAAAGAAAAATCTAATATTAATTTCAGTAGACCAACAAAAATAATAGAATTAATAAATGAATATATGTTTAAACAAAAGGAATTCAAAGCTAATATATATGACTATCAAAATCCATTAAATAATTTTTTAAATGTAGTAGTTGAAAAGAGAATAGGAATTCCCATAACACTATCAATAATATATATTACGCTTGCTCAATCAATAAACTTTAAACTATACCCAGTTAACTTTCCACGGCATTTTCTAGTTAAATATGTATTTGATGATAATGACTATAATGAGATAATAATTGATCCTTTTAATAAAGGTAGAATAATGGATGATTATGCTATGAAAAATTTATTAGATAGCTTTTTTCCAAATCAAAATATTCCATTAACAAAAAAATTAGTTGAAAAAGCAGACTTATCTCAAGTAATGATACGAATTCTAAATAATATAAAAGATAGTTTTTTTGAAATTCAAGAATTTGATAAAATAAATATAGCAAATGAAATGATTTTTGCTATAGATCCTAAAAATGTGTATGCAATAAGAGACAAAGGAATAATATTACGTGATAAAGATCCACAAAAATCATTAGAGTTACTAAATACATATCTAGAACTTGAACCAGAAGCAAATGATGTTGATATTGTTTTAAAAATTATTAGAAGTATCAGAGAAAAAAAATAATAGATGAAAGAATATATATCTATATATTATTTGCAGTATAAATAAATGACTTGTGATTGGAACATTATTAGTATAAAAATAAGAAAAATAAAGAATTACTTTAACATTGGAAAATCTTTTTGCAACTTTATAAATAAATCTTTTGCATTTTTTCTTGCATCTTCCTTAATTTCTTCATTAAAGATAGTATTACTAAGAGAATCCATTATAGTTTGTAGTTCTTGTTCATTCAGAGAGAGATCGTATTTATCTCTAGTCATATTTTTCATCTTCAGTATAAAGTAATATAAAATTCTATTCTTTATGGAAATTATTAAAAAATACACTATTACTATAAAAAATATGCAAATATTAATAAAATATTATTATTTATAACAGGATGCTATCAAAACAATCATAGTACACAATTACTAGATAAATTTGAACCAAGGAAGTAGATCTTCTCTCTTTAGTTTATCAAGCTTTATATTTGCTTCATGTAATAATATGTTACCTTCTTCAGGATAATCATGTAAAACAACAATTCTTCTAATACCTACACTTATACACATTTTACTACACTCTAAACAAGGTGCAAATGTACTATACAAAGTTGTACCCTTAGTGCTTGAACCATTACCAAATAATGCACATTGCATTATTGCATTAGCTTCAGCATGAGTACACAAACATCTTTCTAAATTAGCCCCAGAATTCAATTTTCCATTAATTCTTTCTTGACATCTTTTGCAACCACCATCTATACAATTAAGTATTCCTGGAGGAGTTCCATTATAACCTGTAGCAATTTGTCTATTATCTCTAACTATAACTGCCCCTATTTGTCTTGTAAGGCAATTAGATCTTAATTTTGCAATTTCAGCTTGAAGCATAAAATATTCATCCCACGTTGGCCTTACCTTGTTCCAATTCAGCATATTCTTTTCCTGCACAATAAATCTTAAAAGATCCTAATTATTATAATATAGGTTTGAATATAATAATATAAAATTCTAAAAATTTTTATGTGAATTTTTATAGATTAGTATAGATAAATAGGAGTAATAGTAACAATGCATACATCTTTACAAAGAAACGATGAGAAAAAGACAAGAACCATTCTTCTCATTGTATTTTACTTTTGTGTTACAACAATGTCTATCATTACTTTTTATTCTTTATATGTAAGTATAGATGAATATTTGAGAACAGGAAAAGTAGTCATAGGAGAAGTTCTTGTTAATACAGAATTTCCTTTTCCTGGATTAGCAAAATTAGTAACGTATTTGATGATAGTTACTGTTGTCGGTTGGTATTGTGTTACAAGATTAGGAGGAGATAAAGTAAAGAAAATTCCTGAATCAATAAAATCTATTCTTCAATTAATTGTTCTTGCTATAATGGTAATATCATTATATGAATTTATTTATAATTTTGTTATATGGAATTCATTTATTACAGTAGATGCAATAAATGGAATAATAAGATTAGATGATATCCATGTACCGTATCCTAATCCTAATACACCATGGAATCTAGTATTTGCTACAAAAATGTCTTTATCAGCTCTATTAATTTCTGCTCATGGATTTTATACCATATCTAAACATAAAAGCCAGCCAAGATAAGTAAAAGTAGGTTGAAATTCGAAAAGAAGAATTTTTAATAGTTGACAATGATTTATTAATTACAGTTCTCCATAATTTCTCCTAAACATTTTGTAATACTAGTTAAAAGATCGATTCTTGTAAATTCATTTGGTGAATGGATTCTAGAATATACATATGTACTGCCTATTGAAATAGAAGGTGCTTTGAGAATCTTTTGAAATGCGTGCATTGGTCCAGTGCCTGCTGATGAGACATTTAAAATTACATCTCCAAAAACTCGTTTTGCTGATTCTGTTACAATTTGAACAAAAGGATCCTTTGGAGAAGTTCTAGCGGCTGCTTCTCCATGAATAAATTTGACATTTATATTCGTAAAACCCAAATCTTTAATATGCTGCTGAAGTCTTTCTAATTGTTTTTGTGGTTCCATATCTGGAACAAGGCGAAAGTCTAGTTTAACTCGTGCAAATGACGGTATTATAGTTTTAGCACCTTGTTCTATATATCCTGAAACAAACCCAGCAATATTACAAGTAGGAGAACCACATAATGCTTTTTTAGCATCAATTCCTGAAATATTACCTAGGAATTTTGATATACCATATTCCTTTTTAAATTCATCTTCTTCAAATAACTCTAAATTTAAAATTTTTTCTTCTTCATGATCAAAGTTTCTTACTTCCTTGTACCAATCTGAAATTAGTATCTTTCCATCTTCATCTCTTATACTATTTAGTAATTTTATTAAATTCCATGCTGGATTTTCTACAATTACTGCTAAACTCGAATGAGTATCTTTATTTGGACCACAAGCAATCAATTCAACATATAATAAACCTTTCATTCCCAAACTTATGATTGGTATATTTTTTTCATTTACATATCCAAATTCCCATATAATTCCATCACAAGCAAATTTTTCTTTGTATTTCATAAGATATTTTTCAATATGTATACTTCCAACTTCTTCTTCTCCTTCTACTATAAATTTAATATTGCATGGAACATCACCTGTTTCTCTTAGAAAATACTCTACTGCTTTTATTCTGGTAATTAATTCACCCTTATCATCTGACGATCCTCTTCCATAAATGTAATTTCCAGAAACTTCACCACTAAAAGGAGGCAAATTCCATTGATCTATAGGATCTGCTGGTTGAACATCATAATGATTATAAAATAATATAGTTTTGCCGTTGGGATTTTTCTGTGATTTTATCTCTCCATATACAATAGGAGGAGGAAGAGGAGGAGAAGTATTGTCTTTATCTGTAGGATCGAGATAAATAATTTCTGAATTGATTCCAACTCTATTCATAAGAGTTGAAACTGCTTCTGCACATTCCACAAGACTCTGATTTTTTGCAGAAACACTAGGAATTTTAATCAATGTTCTAAGATCAAAGATCATTGTATTGATCTCTGAATCAACAATTTTTTCTATCGAGTTTGCCAATATTTTAAATTTGTAAAAGAAGAATAATTTAACTTTTCAAAAAAAAGTACAAATTAATACTAATGTAATTGTTGAATTATGAAATTTATTTCAAAAGATCATAACAGGAATATATATAACCATGGATTTGTGAAACGATAATTATGACATATTCATCTTCATCATTATCACCATCAACATCAACATCACCATTTGACTCAAAGAATACTTTTTTTAATCCAAATTCAATTGCTGTAATTGGAGCTTCTGAAAGGCCAGGAATAGGAAGGGCTATCTTTTCAAATATCATCAATGGCTATAAAGGAAAAATATACCCTATTACTCCATCTAATCCAACCGTATTTGGAATCACTGCTTTTAAAAACGTTTTAGATATATCAGAAGACATTGACTTGGCGGTAATAGCTACTCCAAACAAGATTGTTCCTCAAGTAATGGAAGAAATAGGAAAAAAGAAGATAAAAGGAGTAATAATAGTTTCTGCAGGATTTAAAGAAGTAGATGAAGCCGGAGCACAACTTGAAAACCAAATCGGAGATATTGGTAAAAAATATGGAACACGAATAATTGGTCCAAATTGTTTAGGAATAATGAGCTTATCTCAAAACAGTATGATGAATGCTACATTCTTAAAAATCACACCAGAAGTTGGAGGGATAGCTTTGGTATCACAAAGTGGTGCAATATGTGCTGCTACTGTTGAAGATGCTATAGCTCAAGGAATAGGCTTTTCAAAAGTAATTAGTATGGGAAATAAAGTAGATATGGATGAAAATGACATATTAGAATTACTTTCCGAAGATGATGAAACAAGAGTAATTGTCATGTATCTAGAGGATATTCATGACGGACGAAGATTTATGCAAATAGCTAAAAAAATAACAAAAGAAAAAAAGAAACCTATTCTTGTTTTAAAATCAGGTAGAACGCCTGAAGGAGCAAAAGCAGCTATGTCACATACGGGCGCTTTGATGGGTTCTGATGAAACATATGACGCTTTGTTAAAACAATCAGGAGTTATAAGAGTAGATACCATGCAAGAATTATTTGAAATGTCTACAGCCTTTGCTAAACAACCAATACCGCCTTCAAATGGCGGAGTAGTTATAGTATCAAATGCAGGTGGACCAGCCATAATTTCTACAGATGCATGTTCAAAATATGGATTAAAAATGGCAGATATTTCTAAATCAAAATCGGAAATAGCCAAAGTTATACCACCTCATGGATCTGCTAGAAACCCCGTTGATATAGTTGGAGACGCAGATTTTAATCGATTTGAAAAAGTTCTGGTTGAAGTTTTATCCAATAATAATGTCAGTGCAGTTGTTACTATGTGTACGCCATCTGCAACGTTAGATTATAATGAATTAGCAAAAACGATAATAAAAACATCAAAAGGTTCTGGAAAAACAATGTTAGCTGCCTTAATGGGATTAGCTGAAGGAATAGAAAATAAAAAAATTCTTTCAGACGGAGGAATTCCTCATTTTATGTATGCAGAACCAGCAATAAGAACACTAGAAGCAATGTTTAGACACAGTAGATGGGTTGAAAAAGAAGATATACCACCAAAACAATTTGAGGTAGATAAGACAAAAGTAAGAACTGTTTTAGAAAATGTGATAAAATCTAATAGAACTAATTTGCTTGAAGAAGAAGGTTATGAAGTATTAAAAGCATATGGATTTTCAACTCCAAAAAAAAATCTAGTTACAAATGAAGAAGAATCAGCAAGAGCAGCCGAAGAAATAGGTTATCCTGTGGTTATGAAAATTGTTTCTCCCCAGATCATTCATAAATCCGATGCTGGGGGTGTTAAAATTGGAATTAAAAATCAACAAGAAGCTAAAAAAGCATTTAGTGAAATATTATCAAATGTAAAAAAATATAAATCAGATGCAGAGATCAAGGGGGTTTTAGTTCAAGAAATGATAGGTTCAGCAAAAGAGACGATTCTAGGTGCAAAAAGAGATCCATTATTTGGACCATTAATAATGTTTGGTTTAGGTGGAATATATGTAGAAGTTCTAAAAGATGTCATATTTAGATTAGCTCCTATAGATGAACATGTAGCAAAAGAAATGGTAGAATCTATAAAAA
This sequence comes from Nitrososphaeraceae archaeon, assembly GCA_035706205.1. Classification (GTDB taxonomy): domain Archaea; phylum Thermoproteota; class Nitrososphaeria; order Nitrososphaerales; family Nitrososphaeraceae; genus TH1177. The sequence goes on from DASSVK010000056.1 coordinate 12,476, forward strand.
CTATTAAGCTATTAAAAGGAGTAAGAGGAGAAAAGGAATCAGATATAGACGGAATAGTAGAAAGTATTCAACGACTATCACAATTAGTTAATGATTTTCCGGAAATTGAGGAATTTGATATGAATCCGTTACTTGTATTAGAAAAAGGCAATGGCGTAAGAGCAGTAGATGTGCGAATAGGATTGAAAAAACCAGAAAAATAAAACAATGTGATATTTAAAAATTCAAAGAAAAAAATATTATTCTAGTTTCTTACCACACTGTTCGCAGTAAAGAGCATCTGATTCGTTATGGTATTGGCATGCAACACATATTTTTTTATCTGTAGAAGTATTAGATGAAAATATTTTCTTTTGTTGCCAATTTACTAGAACAATATCCCCAATTTTGGAAATATCAGACCAACCAATTTCATCATGCAATTCTTCCTCATCATTAGCTTCAGATTTTTTATCACGATTATCAATTTTTAGTGTAATTTGGATTGTACCATTAAGTGATTTTCTAAGGCCGATTTCTTGAATATTTCCCACGAGCATAGCATCATGATCATAAACTGGCATTCCAATAATTGACTGAATAGGAAAATATTTTCCTTTAGCGATAGTTACATTAGTAGATTTATTATCTGTACTTTCAGGTTGTATTGAATCTAAAGTATTTTCTTCATAAGTGTTAGAGTATGGTATAGATTTTTCAAATTCACTTTTATTTTTAGATGATGATTCTGAAATATCTGTCATAGATTTAGCAGTATCTAATGACTTTGATTGAGAGAGAGAAGAATGAGCTTTATTAGGAAGAGGAGGAAGAGAAGTTTCATTATTGAATTTACGATATTGAGAAATAACTGCATTACAAACTGAGCATTTGTATTCACCTTTTTCAATTAAAACAACTCCTTCACCGACATCTTCATTTGGATTTTCATAATTTAAATCAGGAGATGATGGATAGTCTTTCTCACATTTATTGCAGTAATATTTTAAAATTCGGTCTTTTGGTAATCGTCCAATTCCTGCTATAAATAACTCGGGCCCACCCAGATTCCCTTTTTTTTGCTCATTATCTGAAATTCTGGCAATAACATAGCCTCCGGAACCACGAAGCTTTTTTTCTTTTAGTTCTTCATCTTCAGCCATCATTAAATATATCATCTTAATAACTCAAAAGCAGTCGTATTAGTGTTTGTATTAGCTTCTTATTTTATTATCATTTTTTAAAATAAATTAATAAAATTAATTACTTAATAATATCATCATATATTTTTACCAATTTACAAAAGATTTAGATTAGATAAGATGAAAGATTGTTTATTAAACTAGTGAAATTTAATGACAATACTATTCGATGAATTGGGACTAAATAAAGAACTGCTATTAGCTCTAAAAGAAAGTGAATATACAACACCCTTTCCTATTCAAGAAAAAGCAATTCCTACTATTTTGCAAGGAAACGATGTAATTGGACAAGCACATACTGGAACAGGAAAGACTGCCGCCTATTCATTACCTATTTTAATGAAAATTAAAAATACAAGAAATGCGCAAGCTTTAGTATTAGTTCCTACACGGGAATTAGCAATTCAAGTAGCAAGAGAAATGAATAAACTTTCAAAATATACAGAAACAAAAGTGACTGCTATTTATGGAGGACAAAATATGAGAAATCAAATTATTAGACTTGAAAGAGGAGTTCACATTATTGTTGCTACTCCTGGGAGATTAATTGACCATATAAAGCAAAAAACAGTCT
>DASSVK010000057.1:0-14644 GCA_035706205.1 Nitrososphaeraceae archaeon
CAGGTGGACAACAGGTAGGTAACCAAACAGGACAAGGACAAGAAGGTAACGAAACAGAAGGTCCGCTTGGTAAAGTTGGTGAAGCAATAGGAAAGTTATTTCAATAAATTTTACAAATATTTTTTTTGAATAACTCTAACAATGTTTATAGTAATTAACTTCATCTTATAAATATAACAATTAAAAATTTGATTATTAACTACTAATTATTACATTATTATAATGGATACGTCCAAAAACGGAAAAATTTAAGTTTATAAAATAAATAACATATATTGAAGTTTTCTTTTTATTCCAAATTTTAATAAACATTAAAAAATACATTCATAGTTATAGATATAATCTAATAATTTCTAGTTCTGAATTCATTATATAGTTTTTTGTCAATGATTTATTGTGAATCCAAAGTATAGAAGTAGAATAGAAATAATCTCCTCAATACTTGAAGCATCAGTAGGGGGAGCAAAAAAATCAAAAGTGATGTGTAGATCATTTGTTTCAAATACTCAATTTAAGATCTATATGAATCATTTAATTGAAAAAAATCTTTTAAGTTTTGATTCTAATGGGAGATTAACAATTACTGCTAAGGGTTTAGACTTCTTAGATCATTATCATACTCTTGAAAATATGCTTGATCTTACAATACAAAAACAACCTATAAAAAATGATGTATATTCAAATTTTCTTTTATCAATATAATTGTCCAATCTTTGATTTTAATCTAAAAAGAGTTTTAATGAAGAATGTATTATTCAATTAAAAATACAAATAAAAGGGTATTTTAAATTGAATATAATCTTTTTGTAAATTATTTGTTAATATTGTTTCTGTATTTTGTTGAGTGATTTTTTAAGTTTTATACTTAAATAATTGCAAAAGCTTTTTAATATAAAATAGTTATTGTCATCTTTATTGTCATCTTGTAAATTCTAAATTAAATATAGAATAACATACATTATTTATTTAAGATCTCGTATATTTTTATATCCCTTTTTAGATTTCGTTTTTACTTCTACGTCTTCTTTTAAACGAATTTTTTCATTTGAAGAGGTAGTTTTATTTTTACCATATTTTGTATTAAATTCACTTCTATCTAAATCGTATTGAGACTCTGCTGGTTCTTCATCATAATAATATCTTTGTTTAATCTCCTCTTTCTTAATATCTAGCCATAAAAATTTCCCATCATATACATCTGCTAAAAATTTAGGAAGCCAAAATTTTTTCTTTTTAATGAATCCTTCTTCAATCATAATATGATTTTGTGATATTTTTTCTATTTTTCCCATCATTTCTCCATCAACAGATTTAACTTTTTTATCCTTCATTTCACCCCATAAAATAGAAGGACCAGAAATTTCTCCATCATTCTCCATAATAAATGTATTTGATCAACATGAAATATAAAGAATACATGATTTGTTTCCATACTATCAACTTAATAATAAACCAATAAATTATATGTTGTATAATTTACTTTTGAGAAAATTGACAGTTGGTCTTTCATGGGATGAGGCAATAGATAAAACTGCCAAGTCTATTAATAACAAAGAAATAGGGAAAATTAAACAAATTTCTAGAGATTATATACAAATAGAAAAAGGATTAATGGACAAAGATCAATATTTTGTTCCTAAATATTTTGTTGAAGGATATGATGATGATGATATAATTCTATCTTTAACTGAAGATGAAATAAAAGACAAATTTAATCAACCTGATCCATCAGATAGAATGCTAACTGACGAAAATTATAAAAAGAGAAAGGAATCAATAAATTCAAAATATCCCGATTTTGAAAAGGGTATCCCGCAATATTCATCAGCTGAAGGTGAAGGAGCGAAAATGAGTTGGGAGCAGGTTATAGATAAGGAAGTAAAAACATCAGACAAAGAAGAATTAGGTAAAATAAAAAGTATAGGAGATTATTTTGTTGAAATAGAAGATGGTGTAATCAGTAAAAAACATTATTTCGTACCAAAAAAATATTTGCATGAATATGACGGTGATACTGTTTATTCATCATTAGATAAAGAACAGATAAAGCAAAAATATCAAAGAGATTCACCGCCTCTCGAGTCAGAATTACAAGATACAGAGAAAGATAAAGATTATCAGCTTATCCCATTTATGGCAAAAGAGCCAGGTTTGGAGATACAAACTCCTTCAATGGATAGTGAATTAAAAATACCATGGGAAGAAATAATTCATAAACATGTAAGGACAAGTGATAATGTAGATCTTGGTGATGTGGATAGAGTTGGAAATGAATTTATTGTCGTTAGAGAAGGAGTAGTTAAAGTTCACATCTATTACATTCCAAAGAAATACATTATAAAATATGATGGTAGTACATTATGGCTAAACCTCTCTGCATTGCTTGCTTCTAGTAAGTTTGAGAGAGAGAATGAACCTACAAAGGAAGAAATGGAAACGCTTCTTAATTCTTAATAAGGAATAAAGTTAAAAATCATCTTCATTTTATTTTTTTTAAATTTGCTTCCTCTACTAGCATTAATGAATTATTATTCTAATAGTTAAAAATTGATACACCTAACTATCTCATAGTGCTAGAAGTTAACTCTTCTTTATAAAATTGCTATCTTTAACATTTGTTTTAATCTTTTGTTATATAGCTATTTCTTGGCTAATATTTTTATTTTAATCACTATCTTTTTACTTTTTCTTGTAGTAACCATATCTTGTATCAAGGTTTCAGGCCTAAGAGAATATCCAGGAATATAAACATCTATTGGAAGTACTCCCCTATACCTGAAAGAACATTATATGAATCAAAATATAACTCTCCTAAATTGACAACAATTATTAAATTGTATAACTAATTCTTTTATAATGGCATTATCAAATTATATATTTAATTAATTAGTATATATCTTAGTCAAATAAATATAACAAATAGTTACTAATTATCTACTAATTTTTATTAAATGATATTAAAAAATAAAAAAGGATTTATTGACCGCCTGAAACTTTTGTCATTCCTTTTTTTCTATATTCTTCTTTTGTTTCTTCCGAAGTTGTTCCAGTTTGACCAAGTTCTACTATTTCCCGACCCTTCACATCTCTTGCCTTTTTTTAAGAATATTTAGAAATTAATTGAAAAAAATTATTTAAGCTGTATCAGAATAAGAATCTGTAGGAGCTAATGTAGCTGATCCGTAAATGTATACAATATCATTATCACTTTTTAATAATTTTTCCAATTCTTTAATATACATTCTCATAACTTTAACTCTCAATGATCGATCTTCTACTATATAATCTGGCATCTTTTGAAATCTTTTGTATATTACCTCTTTCTTTTGTTCTGTATCAATATCAGCGTTTGAATCATATACTATCCTAAGTAAAACACTTCCCTCCCAATCATTGTAATTAGTTTCAAAATGCAACATTGTTAGAAGAATAAATAAACTAGATATCAAGATTTTTGATGATAACAATTCCAGTTTACAATATGACTATTTTGTAAATGTAGTTGATTTTCCTTTCATATATCAAACAGAATTGATTGAATTAGACACAAGTGGAATGTAAAAAGTGGCTACCTAGAGATACATTTAAAGCAGTTGATATAAAAAGGAGAGAAATTTATCATGACTAGTAGTCAGCGAATAAGTTTATCATAGAAAAATATTATTCAAATTAGAAATGATATTACAATAAAGAATAATAATAAGATGATATCATTGATGTTCCTATAATAGTAGTAGTAACAATAATTTTCAATTTATACTATTTAAAGATATCCAATTGGCAATAAAGGTTAGAAAGAAATCTAGATGTAGAAAAACCACTCATCACCTTATAAACAAGAAAGTGAAAACGCAAAAAAAAATTTACAGGAATGGAAAGATAACTTAAACTATGGACAAAGATGGATTACAGAAATGTCTTCTCTTGATACAATGTAATGTTAGAAGAGAATATGTTACTGGTATCAGATTAAAGGATATGATAAAAGAAATAATACTAAAACATCATTATATCATAGGTTAGAAGTATAAAAATAGAATAATAAAAGGCAATAGTAAGTTAAAATTTAAGTTTATCGAGTTGCACAACAGAGTACAACATTAAATAACATTAAGCATTATTACTATTATTATTCTTGGATAATAAAAATTAATCCTATTTGTTAAATAGTTTATTTGATTATATGATATTGATTATGCCAGTCGATGCTACTTGCTTTAAAGATGATAATAATTCTTTAAATCAAGAAAAAGATATGACGCGAGAAACAAAAATGGGATCTGATATTGAGAGTAATAAAAATAATAATAAAAAAACTGCTCATTATCAATCTAATTCAATAAAACTATATGATTTAATTGCATTAAAATTTCCCTGTGAAGGAAGAATTCTTTCTGGCTTTATAACTATCGAATATAAGTATAATCCGCAAAAAATAACAATAAATTATTCTAATATAAAATATAGTGACAAAAGAATGGAAGCATATCTTGAAAAGAATCCAACCGTTATAAGGAATATCGATTCCTATTTAAAAAATAAAATGTTAGAATCAGAATTTAAATTAACCTAATTCATTCTTGGAAATACAAACATCAATAAATTATGCTATTCTGAGAGAGATATTTTAACTATATCAACTAATTTCTTTGAATAAATTGGTTTATTCAAAAATTTCTCGATTTTTATTTCTTTTAATTCTTCTCCTCTAACATCAAAAGCAGTCATTAGAATTACTTTTATATCATTATCAATTTCAGATATTTGTTTTACCAATTCTATTCCTGACATTTTAGGCATTCGAATATCTGAAATAATTAAAACATATTTTTCATGATTTGTTTTGCATTCATCTAAGGCCTTTAAAGGATCAGTAAAAGCTTCAACTTGATATCCAGCATTTATTAAAATTTCTTTGAACAAATTTGCAATATCAATTTCATCATCAATAATCATAATCTTCTGCCTTAACATTGCTAATGCTAAAAATCATTATATTAAAAGTAGTATAATTAGTTATTGCTATAATAAATCTTCATATTTAACTATATAACTTTGATACAAAAAACAATATTGAAGGGTTAAGTTCTATAATCTCAATGATTGATTATTATTAAAGTATTAATAATATTAAAATGAACAATTTATTGTATATTACAATTATGATATATGACATTAGATTAGAACAAATTAAATATTATTTTTAAATATATATTATTGTATTATCTCTAATATTCCATTACTATATAACTAAAAGTAATTATAAGTTTCTTTTTATCTTATAGAATTTAATTCATTTTGGACTGACTACAAATAAAATTTCTTTATATTGGTATAAATTGTTCCTTATTTTCCTTAATTAAAGGAAGTATTTTTCCCATTATTATTTGATCAAAATTAACATCTAGAGGGTCCATACTTAATAGCAAAAAGTAATTATTTGTAATGGGAATTGTAGCTCTATTGATTTTTTCATATTTTCCAAAAGCATATATTAGTTTCCCAATTTTTTGTTCAAATTTTATTCTCGTTCTTTGTCTTGATATTGCATTAGAAGCATACTCTTCGTTTTCTTCTTCAGTAAGGAGAGGACTCATATCTTTACGATATTTTTCATTAATAATCAAACCTTCCTTATTAGTTATACCAACCCAACGAATTGCTTTATCAATATGTAATATAGTACTTGTAAATGAATAAATAAATTCATAAGGGATCATTTGTAAACTATATGAATAGAATAAAGATAATATATTAATAAAATTTACTCGATACACCTATTATAATAATCTAAACTAATTATAATCATTATAATTGAATTATAGTGTATTAATAATTAGCAAAATAATTTTTTTCAAAATTGTCATTAATTAGATCTTGAGAATAACCACTTTCCTATGCGTGGCAGTACATTCGTTTGAGAATAATTACTAGCAATTAAGCCAACATGACCAGTTGGAAATTTCATTAATCTATTATCAATACTGGATACAAGATTGTTTAGGGCGATACTACCTTGGGGAGAAACGAGATGATCCTCTTCTGCAACTATATTTAACAAAGGGACATGAATTTTAGTTAAATCTACTTTCTTATTACCCAATTTTAATTCATTTTTTGCCAAGAGATTATTTTTATAGATATCATTTATCCATTGTTTAAATACTTCACCGGTTATAGGAGGTATATCATATAACCATTTTTCTATTCTTAAAAAATTTTCAACAAACTTTTTATCATTTACATGTTCTAAAAGAGCAAAGTATTTGTTTATACCTTGTTTAAATGGTTTAAGAGCTGAAAAACAACTATTAAGTAATTGTGGAGGCATATTTCCTAAAGAGTCCATAATCTTATCTGCTGCCATATTTTTAGCAAAATTTCCTAGTACTGTTGTGTCTTTGCTAGTATCAATTACAGGTGCCAAAGTTACTAGATTTCTAATTTTATGTTGATAGAAGGTTGTATACATTGTAGACATGGTAGCACCCATACAATAACCATGTAGAGTTATCTTGTCTATTGAATGTTCATTTCTAATAATATCAACACAATCATCTATAAAATCATTAACATAATCATCAAAATTTACATATTTTTCATTTAATGTAGGAGGCTTCCAATCAATGAGATAAACATCAAAACCTTGATATAAAAGATTTTTAATCCAACTTTTATCATCTTGTAAGTCCAATATATATGATTTATTTATCAGTGCATATACAACTAAAATAGGGGTTTTCAAAGGTTTTTTAAAAATTGGTTTGTAATGTAATAAGCGATAAAGTTTGGTTTCTTTCACTATATCACAAGCTGTTTTACCTACATCAATATCTCTTGGATTTTGGTATAATTTGGTAAATTTCTCTATCTTTTCTGACATCTCTTCGTTATAGCTATCTGATAAAGCAGATATATTCTGGTAATTTATTTGTTCACTAGAATTAGTAGTGGTAGTAGTATTATTTAACAATTTTTTTATCTTCACTTACTATTATATCCATAGTTTTTCTTAGATCCCGTACTTGACGTTTTAATTCTTGCATTTCTTTGAGAATAATATCAATATCATCTTTATTTGACAAATTTAGTGATTGCAAAAAAGTATTAGATATATTTTTCAACAATTTATTATACTCAGAATAAGTACTCATTATATCAGAAACAAGCATTCCAAATTCTTTAGATTGAAACAAGTTAGTAAACGAGTCTTCCAGGGTTCCAATAAGAATATTTCTATATTTTTTTAAATCCTGTTCTGATTCTATCGCATATTTAATATCTTTTGATGGCAGTTTATCTAATGCCTCTGCATATGTTTTATTCATTTGAGATATATAATTAAAAGTAAAATACTGCATCTTTGAAGAAACTATTAAGAGATCTTGTAAATTCTTTCCGATATTAGATGTTTCTTCCAACAAAGAAAAAGGACTATACTTGGGAATATTAGTAAACTTTTTCCAAAATTCTTGATATTTTTTTAATACCTCTTCAAAAGGAATATCAGAATTTTCTTGATAAGACATTATATCATTCATATACTTTAGTATATAATAAAAAATTATATATCTTTTTTTATTTAAGCTTCATTTCTGAGTTGATTCTAATTCTTTGACAATATTTTCAAATATGGATCTAGAAGAAACAAGCATTAAACACTAGTAATTTTAGAATTTATATTAATTATTCTCCGATGGAGGTATTTTCTTTTGAGTGAACCTCTTTATAATGTTCTTCTGCTTCTGCTCGAGATATAAATTCCATAGCACAAATATGACATCTCAATGTTCCGGCATCATAATCATACGTCATATATTTAGTAAAATTATATAATATACATTATTTAATCTATTGCTAAAAAAAATAAACTTAATAGCATCATACTAGGCTTTCCATAATTATTAATCTTTAAAATAATATTTAAGCTTAATTGATATCAAACCTACTACCAAAATTATATATAGTTTGGTTACTGCATATATATAGTCAATATGCCCAATTCAAGTGAAAAAGAAGAAAATCGTAAAAATTCCGCTTATCAATCTCAAACTGCTAATACATATGATTTTTACAATACAATAAAAGAAGATACAAATAGAATTGTAAATGAGTTTGCCAGATCCCAGCCAACTTACATTCAAGCAATATCAAATCTACAAATGAAATATATCGAAGCTACAAAAAACATAATAAATTCAACTCTTGGATTCCAGAAACAAGTATTCGAAACATTGGATTATAATTCAAGTACAAATTATACAAAACAACTCGGTAGACAATCTAATGAAATTACCAATAATATAATAGAGTTTAATACTATAAATAATAAATTTATTTCAAATGTCTTGGAAGTAGCAGGCGATGGTATTAAAAATTATACTAAAACTTTAGATACTTTTGTAAAATTTAATGCAAATGTTTTTGAACAATGGTATTCGTTATTCAAAAATAATCAAAGCTTCAAAAGACCATAACTTACATTCTTAGTATATCTTGACAATAATCTAAAAACAATATTTAGAACAAAGAAATAAAGATAAAAAATTTAAAGATAATTTATCTCTTCCATAAAAATATCAAATAACTTCTATAACGAATTAGATTATCATACCATAATAAATTGGTAATGCGCTCGTCAAATTTATAAGAATTTTTTATATAATCTTAATAAAATATAACGTAAAATTAATGACATGATAAAAATAGAAATGGAGTTAACTTCCACTGACACAAATGTAACAGATGTGTTTCAAAAGATGACAGAGTTATTAAGAAATATGGAAAATAAAGGCTTCAATATAAAAGAGATAGAATTTGAGGTTGAGGAAGAAGAGGACGAAGAAGAGGAGGAAGGGAAGTAATTTAATTAAAAATAAGAATTTTTAATCTAATATTTTAGAATTTTTTAATTTATTTTAAATATAAATTTCATTATTATAATTACTCTAGTTTTTTAATATGTTCTTTGTTTCTATAGAAAAGAAAATTTGTCAATACTTTTTATATATTTTGAATTGAATGCTTTAAAAATTAATATAACTAAAAAGAAAATATTAACCAAAAACCAAAAAATAAAAAAATTTCACCACGTTAATAAAAAAACTTAAAGAATGTAGATACTTATAGGAGATATCAAGAACAGATTAGTAAAACATCCTAAAAATAAGAAATAAACTACAAAATTATAAAATATCCTTAATATATATCAATGGTCATATACCCAATTTTTAATTAATATTTATAAATCATCTAGAAGAAATTCAATATTTCAGAAAGATACTCAAAAACATTTTCTAATTTTTGTTTAATCAATAATATATTCTTTTTAATACAATATTTTTTAAGTAAGAGCGTTTGTAATTTTTATATTGTCCTCAGAACACACTTTTAATCAAAAAAAATCGTCAAGGAAGTCAAGGAAGAGAGATAAAGTAAATCCAATTAAAGAAAAAAATTATGATAAGATAGGAAAAGAGGAAGAACAATCGCAAAAAATAAAATTACCAGAACCCATAATTTATGAGCCAGAGAAAAATCAAAGAAATATCTCATTAGAAGCAAACGATAATAATATTTTCGGATTAGATCAAGAACAACAAATTAGTAATGACGCAAAAGTGATTACAAATTATTATCTTGAATTTCACAAAAATATGGTAAATACCTATAACTCTGTTTATTCTCAAATACTACAAAATAATTCCAATTTATCTTGGGATGTATTTTTTACTGTTGCTGGAAAATTCACAAATTATTATCTATTTGATATTAAAAATATGTATACCAGTTTAATTAACAATAGAGACAAATCATTAAAACTTATAGACAATATTATAACTGAAAATTTGGATACATTTATCAAATCAATAGAACTTACAGAAAGATTCTATAAAGATATAATAGAGAGTTATCTTAATTGTATAAAAAAAATAGAACAATAATAATAATAATAATAATAAATACTTATCCTTTTTATTCCAAATTTGTTCATTATTTATAAAATTAGTAAAAAGAAATATCCTTTAAATCAACAACTATTTTCATTGTGACTATTCTAAGAGCATTGTGGGTGAGTCAATATTATCTATTAGACATCTGATCATATTAAAAAATACTGAAATGCTTCGGGTCTAGATGCGTGAACATTATTTACAATACTAGCCCAACTAAAAATATATTAAATTACATAATGCTTAATAAACTATATCTTAAATGAATATCCTGAAGGATCCTCCCAAACCCCGCCTAATTTACAACTACCATTTCCAATAGAAGGATATTAATCCTAAATTACTATCCTTCATTAAGGAATTGTCAAGTGTCCTTAATGAAGAAGGTTCTCTATTATCGGCATTGCTTTTTCTTGTAGACATTTCTTTTGTAGTAATGTACAAAAAAAAATTTCAAAAAATATACAAATTATGCTTAAATAGATTTTTTACATTTAATTATATACGTATGTTTAATAACTCTATAGCCATTGTAGATGATGATCGAGATTTATTAAATATTTATAGTGAGGCTTTAAAGATCAGTGGCTATGTTGTTTCTAGTTTTACTGAGCCAATTGCAGCATATGAACATATTAAGGAAAATCCAAATAAATATTCACTAGTAATAACTGATGACAAAATGCCTGATATGAATGGACTATTTCTTAGTACCAAACTCTTAGAAATAAATCCAAAACTAAATGTAATCATATTGAGTGATTATTTTGAAGACTTGGAATGTAATTACAAGTTTAATATTCTTAAAAAACGTATATCAATATTTAAATTAATTACCGTTGTAAATGAATGTATATCAAAATCCATCGCATATGATAACAAAACCTTTCCTTTACAGTAATATAAGCCATAACCTCTATCTAAGTGGGCTACCATATTAAATAAAATGTCAATATATAGAGGTTTAAGAGGGATTTTATTATTATATTAAATTTGTAACTTCATTTTTTAACGTATCTACATCTACAGGTTTTTCAATTATTTTATCAATTCTCTTAATATACGGGTTATCTTGTAAAAGATCATCTTTCACATATGCACTAACAATCATAGTTTTAATATTTGAATTGGAATCTTTTTCCTTTATTTTCTTTATAAAATCTAAGCCTGACATTTGAGGCATTTTATAATCTGCAATAACTAAAGAACAATTAGAAATATTGTCATTCTTGTTAAGATAATTTAATGCTTCAACAGGATTATCAAAAGAGACTATTTGGTAACCATCAGATTTTAACCATTCGTTATAGAGAAAAAGTATGTCTTTCTCATCATCCACCAATAATATATATTTATTATTATTTTTCAAAGACGTTATAGTAATATAATTCCTTATCTCACTTTTATTTTTATAATTGTCAAATAGTTATATTAAACTATTAGGAATTTTTCTATTTTACAATAACAAAAATTTTTACTGGCACAAAAATTGATTTTGAAGGAATAACTTTATTAAATTCCACTCTAAAATTTTTTTCAATGAAAATAAAGATATATCCTGGGATTCTGGTTTTAATAATTTTTTTTATAATACCAATAAATTCTGTTTTCAGTGATTCAGACTTTGTCCTTGAATTAATAAATGTAAATAAAGATCCTATAATCTCAAAATTAGAAATAGACGGTGAAAATTTTCTAGAAATATGTCCAAATAGTAAATGTGAATTTGAGTTTACTAACAGTTCATTTAATCCTCCCAGCCCTAACAATATGACTATTGCTCATGCTATTAATTTTAATTTAAATTATAATAGTACAGATTCAAATGTAGATCCTACAAAAAAAGAATACTTTGAAAAATTTAGCGAAAGTATGAATTCATGTTTAATTTATGATGTTATTGAGGATAAAGGACAAAAAATCTATTTTTGTAAAGATGGAATAAATAACATGATAAGAAATTCTGATTCTAAATATTGGTATTATGATTCTATTGGAATTTATGACGCAATAAAAAATACTTTTATTGTAAAGGGTAATTTAATAAATTATTCCACATATTAATAATTATTTTCAATAATTCCTCAATCGATCTTTTATTACTATGATTTTTATCCAAGTTATTTCTTAGTTGTACTTAAAAAAAGACTAAAGTTTAGGGAAAAATTCTTCTTTGTTAATGAAATTTAATATACTTTTTATAATATTGATTTTAATTGTTAATCATTCTAAAGTTTTCTGATTACAATCATAGTCTGTTCTAAAGTTGATTTCCTACTATCTGTAACATAAATATAGTCGTTATAATCCATTGCTATATTATGTAAAATAAAAATTGATCATCTTTACATCCAGGTGACTTACACATTGTGATAAAATTGCTATTGCTTTTACATTTTTTAACTCCCACATCCTGTTGTGTCTGATTATTAGATTGATTTATGGATTTATCTTACTGCCTCATTTATTGGAACTTCATTTATAGCAGTGTTATTCAGAAAGAAACTTACTAATAAAGTCAAATAGTATAATAATAAAACTACATAATTCTAATCAATTGCAATAATAGGATAGACAAATAAATAAATTTAATTGCAGAAAATAGCATAATGAATCATATTTGATATTAAATTCAAATTGGCATCTAGTAAATTGCTTAAATAAGGAAAAGTAACGATTTAGATGGATGACTAAATTTAATAAAATTTGGGTAACTTTATTTTTCTTTTTTCTTGCTGGTATTTTTGAAATAGGAGGTGGTTATTTGGTTTGGCTTTGGTTGAGGGAAAATATGAGTTGGATGTTTGGCGCCTTTGGGGGATTTGTTCTATTTTTGTATGGAATTGTTCCTACTTTTCAACCATCACACTTTCATAGAATTTATGCAGCATATGGAGGAATTTTCATTATAATGTCTCTATTATGGGGATGGGTTTTTGAAGGAATTCCCCCTGATAAATATGATACTATAGGCACTATTATTGCTGTTATTGGTGTTATCATAATTTATTACATGCCTCGTAGCGGAGAGGAGGAAGAAAAAACGATATGGCAATCGAAGAAATAGCAACATTCAATCCAATTGTTTCTGGAATGTTATTCTTTGCGGCAGCCATGATGGAAATAGGTGGTGGTTATTTGGTCTGGTTGTGGATACGAGAAAAGAAGACAATAGCATTGGCATTACTTGGTGGCATTACACTCTTTGTATATGGCATGATTCCTACACTGCAACCAGCGAATTTTGGAAGAGTCTATGCAGCATATGGGGGAATTTTTATAATCTCTTCTATTATATGGGGAATGGTTGTAGATAAAAAAAGGCCTGATAGATACGAGATAGTTGGTTCATTTATTGCAGTTTTTGGAGCAATTATAATATTTTATACTCCAAGATAAAAAGTAGCAAAGATTATTTGACTTTCTTAATTGATTATAATTGTTAATTTTTTATCCAGAAAAATTTAAAAATATTACATTGAAATGTGCTGATTGTATGAGTGATATTGAAGATTGTTAAATAAATCACTCTTCATTTTATTTGTTATTTGTATTTTAGATAAATATTATCGGGGAAATTTCCATTTAATGATGATAATAATAATTAATCAAATATAATAGAAAAATACCGTCATTTAGGAGTTAAAATAACACGCTTTCAGTGTTCAATTAATTTTAATTAAATATTTAATATAGGCTTTGGACCATACAAAAGATAAAAACAATTTTTCAGTCTTCTATGACTGAATAGTTATCATTTATCGTGCTGGCAAAGAATTTACGCTATCAAAGCTCTTTACTAATCTCTTTTCACATTCTTGGCCTTCTGGTGGACTCAAATCATCACTTGCAACACAGGCATGGTATCTATCTCCGATTTGTATTTTGCCAATGTCTGTATTTCTGTCAAATGTAAATGTTCTTGATATTGTAGTACCTTTACCTTTATCAAGTTCTGCTTGAACATCTTCTATAACTTCTGATTTTATTTGACCCTTTATCATAGCAGCTATTATTAATTTTTCTGTATCTTTTTTATCTGCTAAAGGGGCAAGTATTTTTATTTTAACAGTATCGCTGTTTGAATTATTATTATTATTAGTATTAGTATTAGTATTGATTGTATTCAGACTTGATTCATAAAGTGCTTGGCTTTTAGAGTATACTTGAGAAGTAGGTTTGAAAACACTGATTTCTGTTGGATTGCCTAGAATATCTCCTTCATTACAATCAAATTTTGTCAGGAAATTATACTCTTTTGTTACATCTCCTACTTGATATGCACATACAAAAAATTCATCGGGGGTATTTGCTTCAACTATCTCATTTTTTTCATTTACTTTTAATTCGACATTTAGTAGATTCTTCTTAGCCTTGTCTATAGAAGATATAGGAATATCTTGTTTGGCCTCTTCACCATTTATAAAACCAATAACTCGTATAAATTTTGTATTTTCAATATCAATATTTTCTAAATTAACCTTTGCTTTAACTACTAGTTTATCTTTATCATTTTTATCATCTTCATCTTCATCTTTATCTTCATCTTTATCTTTTTCTTGTTTTGCAAAAGATAAATCATAGGAAGACAAAAACAATATACTAGTTACAAAGGATAAAACAATAGAAAGATATAGAATTTGGATATATGTATTCTTTTTTATTTTCATAGGCTAAAAGATAAAGATAAA
>DASSVK010000058.1:0-14230 GCA_035706205.1 Nitrososphaeraceae archaeon
TATATGTTGTTAGTATTATTTTAAACCTTCTGCTATTGTATCATCCTATGTTGGAAGAGTCGGAGGAATTAATGCTGTACAACATCTTAGATTGATATTTGCAGATTTAGCACCATCCATTTCATCTTTGTTTTCAATTTAAGTTCAAGATATATTTGATGATGATAGATTACTAGACCAATCTTATGAAAAAAGAGTAGGATGATTTATTGGAGAATTTTAATTCTACATAGAAGCATTCAAGAATCAAAGATACAGAGGAACTCGATAATAATAAACTTTCTATACTACGTAATTTTTAAAGTAGAACGTATTTATAAACGAAATAGGTCCAAACCCAAAGAAAAACAATATGCATATGTTATTAAAGACAAGATGATAATAGGAAAAAACACTCTTTAAATAAGAGCAAATAAGACAGATTAGTTATGAATTGAAGGTAAAAATAGTGAATCATCCATGTTGGTAGATCCTACATCTCGAACACTTGCAGAAGGGAAAAATGTTAGATCTCATTGTATGGTGTGAGAATATAGTTATGACTAAGAATCAGCTACTTCTAATAATTACAAGATTGATGACCATTTAGGGAACTTAGTGTCAAATCTATTTGTTAATAGATAATTTATTTTTTGCCAGGTAACTGTTGATAAATCATAAATTAATATCTATCTAGATAGATTCATACATTCAGGATCTACATAATAATAAAGTAAAAAAGCAATTTTAATAAAATAGAAAGAAACTCTATAATTTTAAATAATACTTGATAAATGTAGTTGTATAATATGCCTTTGGATTTCGGAGACAAAAAGGATAAAGAAAAAGAAAATGAATATTCAAAAAAATCCCTTCTTGATGAAGGGGACTTGGAAGACGTTAATAAAATAGCAGACATGTTAAATCCAGATGAAAAAGTATTACTTGTTGCAAGACAGTCAAAAATAAAACCTGGAGGTTCATTTTTCACACCAAATACCATCTACGCAACAGACAGAAGAATAATAGTTAGGGATCCATATATGCTTGGAATAAAAGCAAATGTAGTTGATATTCCCTATGACATAATTACAAGTTTAAAGCTTGAAAAAGGTTTACTATCATCTACAATAAGATTCAAGGCTCCTGGATTAATGAGTTCGACAAAGTTAGGGATGATGGACAGTATAGTTGAAGGTGAAGATGATCAGGAAGGTATTATCGAAGCTATTTCAAAAGACAAGGCAGAAGATTTATTAGAAATAATTCGTTCAGGAATGCAACAAGATAGTCGTAGATCAATAGCATCAAAAAAACAAAAACCTACTACCAAATCACACGAAACTAAAGAGACTATATCCAATCAATCAGAAGTATCAATTGCAGATGAATTGTTGAAACTTGCAAAGCTTAGAGAAGAAGGAATACTAACTGAACAGGAGTTTAATCTAATGAAACAAAAACTAGTAAAATAATAGAAACCAATAGAATGTCTTTCTTTGGTTATTGAAGAATGCAAAAATTAATTTATATATATATATTATGTTACCTAACATTGTTATAATTAGAAATAAATCCGAGTCAGTTAACCAATTGAGTTGATATATTTAAAATGAGAATAGAATAAACAACAACTTCTTTTAGAACCTCTTTTGAAAGATAATATTATTTTCCTAATTTTGGTTATATTTCTGCTAATACCTTGTAATTTATTACTGATAAAAATCATAAAGTATATCCCAAATTCTTTTGTTGATGTATCTTCTACTTTTTTTGATATTTGATTTAATTTATAGTAAAGATACCTAAAATTCAAATACTTTAAATAAAATCTTTACTCTATATAATTACATGCAAAAAGGTTGTGAACATTTTAAAGGAATAAACGAAGATCAAGTTAATCCCAATACAGAAGGATGTGAAGAATGTGAAAAGGAAGGTTCTGATTGGGTAGCGTTACGAATGTGTCTTATATGTGGGCATGTTGGATGTTGTGATTCTTCTCCTGGAATTCATGCAACTAAACATCATGAAAATACGGGACATCCAATTATGATTGCATTGCCTGATAGATCATGGAAATGGTGCTATATACATAAACAATATGGACAGTAAGTTAGATTTAATTTAAGAAATATAGATTGTATTCTTATTACGAGAGATATTTTTATTTAATTTTTTTATACTTTCGAAAATTGATATCAACTTTAAAATAATTTTATTGATTTTAGAATAATTATAAATAAAATTATTGGAATAGCAATGGTTAAAATCAATATAAAGGTATAATAAAAGAAATATTCGACTCAATTGGTATAGTAAATGGAAATGGAAAGATGTAAATAAATGCATCTCTATCATTATTATTTTTCTTGTTATCTCTTATTTCTTCTGATAAAATACTACACTATTATTCATATTTATAAGAGATAAAAAGGACGTTAATACTAAGATTATACCTAGAAATAATATCAATGATGCAAGTATTAAATTAATAATATTAGTTCTCGTAAGATAATTTTTTCTTGATTTGAATTCATTTTCTTGCTGTCGTTGTTGTTGATTTATGTTGCTTATTATATCTACATTGATTACAAAAAAAAATTCTTCTTCTTTCATACAATAAGTACAAAATTCTCTATTATATCCAAGACAAATATAACGAGCATCATTTATCTTATAGTTTTTGCATTTTTTCATTTTTAAAAATTGATATAATTAAAAACAATAAAAAAGAATAAAATCAAAAATATTATCATTATTAAAGATATTGAAAATATTATTATTATAGATAATAAATTTTTTTTCTCATTCTCATTATTAAATATTATTGGAATGGGACCAAGAAAAAATATTCCCTTAAAAGAGAAAGCATTCTGCTTATACGTTTTATTTAAAAATGAATAAAGCAAAAAAACTCCCTATTACTATTAGAATAATTCCACTAGTGAACACAATTGCATCAAAGATAGTCATAATAATTGCTGCGATATTATATTATGGTATATACTAAATTTAATTTTATAATTTACATGATGTTTTTATAAATCCTTTAATAAAAATAATTGAAAAATTTAAATCTTAAAATAAAATCCCTTCTTCTGAAAATACCACCACTACAAATAAAAGTACCATACAATAATTTTTTATAATAAACAATAGAGAATTAATGTATTTCTAAAGAGTAAAAAATTTTGCTGAAGAGTAACTTAATACACAACAATCTGAATAGAAAAATTAAAAATATTATATTCCGCTACTATCTAACTTTTTAATTTCTATCGTAACTTTGTCTCCTACACTTAAGCTAGATTCTTCATATTCTCGTATACTTAATTTGAATATAGGCGATTCACCTGAATCTACACTTCTTCCACCACTAAACATCTTAGTGAAGTTTTTCATTAAATCTTCTCTGGAGGTAAAAGTTATACCCATATCCCCAAATAGCGATTGGTGTTGTTTTCCTTCTCTCGGAATTTTAGTATCAGTGAATACAACATAAACAAATGGTTTTCTTTCATCTTGAGAAGCCTCAATTTTTGAGACTATAAATTCTCGCTTCATATATATTATTATTCAATTTACATATTATAATTCTTGGTTTAAGAATTATCCCTACACTATCATTTAGATTTAATACTGCTGCAATTAATGAATACATAGAACATCTTAAGAGAAATAATCTCAATATTTAAAAGATTGTTATATACAAACCAATTTGGTAAAGAAACGATCTTATAGAGAAAAGAAAAGACTCTAATGATGAAGATGGAATATAAAAGTATATCAAAAGAGATTATATGAAGAAGGTTATTATCTTTTCATATTAAAAAATTCAATTTTAATTAAAAATACTGTAATAAAAAATAGGTACAAAAAGAAAATAGAGTTTGAAAAATAAATAATGAAAATAAAAGATACCTCTATTACAAATCTAGCATCTTAGAATTATTATGATAATAATCAATTAAATAATTTGTTGATCAAATAAAATTAATTAAATTAATTGATTAAAGAGTGGGATGCAGATGAAGAGGCCAAAGATGCAAAAACATATCAAACTAGAGAAGGTGCACTAAAGGCATTAAATCATATAATAAAAAAATATATGAGAACTAGAGAAGATAAGAAAATTAATCCATCAAAACAAACTATAACTGATATTTTAGATTTATTCACTCGTACATTGTTATTTGATAAGGAATTTCATCAGTTTGCATTAGATAATTATCGAGTTTTTATCGAATATGATAAGAATGTACTAAATATCATCAAGATTAAAGAGTAAAAGGATTAAATTTAATAGCGGTAAAGCAGAAACAAAAAAAATTAAAATTTTAGAATGAGAAAATGAATAATAAATATTAATTGACAACAATTAATTACCTCTGTAATGAAGTCTTTTATCTTAGTAAATATAATAATATGTATATAGAAATTTTTTTTTCTATATTCAAATTGAGAGTTAGAGAGTTATGTATATCGTTCTTTCTTTAACTCACAATTCAATTTCAATCTGACAGATATATCGAGAGAATATTATACATACTATTTTACTGTAATTTGTACAAATAGAAATTTTCACAAAGAATAAATAATAATTTCATTAGATATTCTTGATCTTCTCATTACTCACCAACAACAGAAGATCCTGGATGCATAGGAAAACTATCATATAGTAGAAGAAATAGTTGTCTTTAATCAATTGTCATAGTCTGGACGATAACTTATCTAGACATATTTATAAGTTATTTCAGACTATGACAATAAATAATTAAAAAATTAATCGCTACACTAGCAATATTGTTTATTTAAATCTCTTGAATAATAGTTTCATAAGTGATAAATATCATGATCTTTAGGTAATGAAAACACAACTGCATATAAAAACACACACACACAAAACATCATTGGAAGAATAATTGTGAGCCAATCTCGTCTCCACTATGTCATAGCCTGGACCTGTATTTATAAACCCGATCACTATAATACTAATTCAGGCTATGACAATAATTTACTAACTAGTTAATTAACTACATTTTCGTAAATTTATTAAATAGTTCATTAGCAAAATACTCTACAATAACAACAAACCAAAAATACAAATGATGTCCACAATGTGATAGCCTCCTCTATACTATCTGTATTAGTGGTATTTATTAGAAGATCAATGGCTCCTTATTCTTCTTTTACACCAATAAATTGTCTAAAATTATAAAATATCATAATTTTCATTATAAATTTACTTCTTATTTTCCAAGGAAATAAAGAATCATTGGATCCGTGATAGCATATTTAACTAATCTCAAGAATTGGCATTAATAGTAGGCTAGGATTTTTAAAATATGAAATTTATGAAGACACAATTTATCAAATTAGTAGATAATTTTGTTGATTGAACATAAATTCTAATTATAAATATGTGGTTAGAATGAAGAAAGAAATGATAAAAAAGAAGAAGAAGAAATAATATGTTATTGGTGAGAGAGAATTTTTATTTATACCTGCAATCCAATAATGTCTAACCATATCTTTAATAATTTAAGAAATTTAGTGGTAATAAAAAGAAGAAAGCCATAGCCTCCTATAATGAATACCACTTCTAAAAATAGACGGCCATGACCTCGTGAGAAAGATTTGTCATCTGTATTTGATTGAACTTGTATACTGATATTGCTATTATGATATTTAAAAAATTATGGAAAATTTAATTGATTAATTAGTGAAAGATACAAAAGAGAAATTAAGCCATAGCCCTCTATGGATAAACCACATCTATAGAGGAGACTATGACACTATAACAAATCTGTCTTTCTTTTTTCCTTGCCTTTTGACTATAACTTGACTAGTGAGGAGTATAATGTACTATTATTTATTTTATAAAATACTTCAAAAATAATGTTAATTGTATTATTATTGTCATAGCCTGAACTAATAATAATTAAATGAATGTGAACAATATCCAGGCTATGACTTTACTAATTTTTTCTTCCTCCTATGATCTTCTTTATATCATTAGATCGTGATGATTAATGGAAAATCACAAGAATGCGTAATAAAATATTATATTTATCATTTATGAAAGTGTCTATTTATATAAATTATAGTAAAAAAAATTAGTAGAATGAATAATATTTCTTTCTATCTATGATATCACTAGAGTAATAAATAAATAAATTTTTTTATATTGTTAATTAAAGAAATTTTTATTATTAATAATATATTAGTTGAATATATTTACCAAAGGCAATAGAAGATAGACCAGATGCAATTCAATATATTATTATAAAATTAGAAAATAGTTTGACTAAAGCATTAGAAGAGGAAAAGAAAAAGAAATGAGCTCTTTGAAGATAGTGTTAAGAACTTCAAAGTTGAAGAATAGTATTATGATAGTTGGAAAAAAGAATATAACCATACGTGAAGATATTTATAGAGAATTAGTAAAGTTAGGAGGACATGGTGAATCCATGGACGATATAATTAAAAAATTGTTAGATTTCTATGAACGACATAGGAAATGAGCTCTTATAGTATTTCTAATAACATAATACATAGTAAAAATAAGGTGAAAAATAAAGGAATGAGTCCAAATAAAGATTACAATAAGAAATGTCCAATTTGTGGTATTAAGGATTGGAGTGAAAGAGAAGGAGAAGACGGGAAGACAATAATTTGTAATTTGTGTGGTTTTATACTTAGTCAAGATATCTAACACTATCAATCCTAAACCTTGCAATTTTAACTGTGGTACTAGAATTTACTGGAATACTCAAGAAATGCATTTTGAAGTGTTTCGTATATATATTATACCCTCAATACAGCCTTAACATAGCCATAACCTGCTAACTGTTGAACCGATTTGCTCCGTATTAGTAGGCTATGACATTTATTATTAATAGAAATTTAGAGTCTATGAGAGAAAAAATCTTGGATTATCAAAAATCAAAGAAAAAGATAATACATTGAATGATAATTAAGGCTTTATGGTTGATGAAAATTTAATCGAAAGAAAGAAAAGATTAGAAAAAGAATTAGATAGTAAAGTATCTAATGATTATCAAGAATTCATAAATAAATCTAATGAATATTTGCACAAAACAAAAGAAAATACTAAACGATATTATCAAGATTTACTTTCTAAAGAATTAGATTCAATGGAAAATGCTTTAAAATCAGGGAATACATTACAAGCAATGAGTCATAGACTGACGGCAAATGTTTATGAATCTGTTCTTCAGAATTTATAAAATTTGATTAAACAATAAATTTACTATTAAATCTCTTCTAAACTCTTTATTTATTTGATTTTTTCTACTATTGTATTCAATATTTCTGATAAAATGATTAGTCTATCAGATAAATTTGTAATAGATTCTTGTATAGTTAGTAACAGAAAATCACAATATATCTATCTCAGTTATTTGTATAAAGTTTAGTAATTATCTTATTATATCATTTGTTTTCTTTCTAACTGTTGTGTATATTCTTTCACTTAAAACAAATAATTAATCAGATAGATATGCCACTGCATTATCTTCTTTTACCTTTTCATTTTCTCTCCATGACTGATTTATTATTTAAAATTCTTCAATTTTAGTTTTCAAGTCTACTGCTACTTTATGTATTCTAACTAAGGAACATTTATAAAAGTTAGAAATAAATTTTCTTGAAAAATTATAAATTATATAAAGCTGTGAATACAAATAATGAGTTCAGATCTAACCCTCGTTGGCACATTTTGAGTTTAGATCATGTTATTAATATTAGAAAAGTAAAATTAAATAACAGAAAGCAGATCCCAACTACTTGTCGTACTCTATACCAATTCTAATTATACGGCAAATTCAATTGTATATATATATCATCTTATTATATATTTTATTTATAAAATTTAATTGAAGGTAATGGTTTGTGGCTCAATAGGATATGGAGGTATAAATGAGATAAGAAGACTTTATGCACTATTACGAGAAAAAGGATATGATATTGTTGATCATTTAATAGAAAAAGGCATGGATTATTCTGATATCAATGATTTTAGAGATAAAAAGGAACTTTCACATGAAATAATAAAACATGATTTAGAATATGTAAATAAGTCGGATATTATAATAGTAGTAGCAAATAGTCCTAGTTATGGTACAGCTATGGAGATGTTAATAGCTAAAGAGGGAGGTAAAAAAGTCATAGTATTGGCAAAGGATCCCATTCCATCACCATGGCCTATTAACTTTTCAGACTTTATTGTAAAAGACGAATCTGAATTAATAAAACTTCTGGATAAATTAAAATGAAATTAGTTTCTAAATAAAATCAAAGTAATAATAATTAACAATTTATACCTTCAAAATTTGGTTTACCAATTTTAAGTATTAGCGATTTGTTCAACTATTGGTGAATATTTATTGAATTTTTTTTCTATCAGCGGCTTTACAATTTATCATATATTTCCGGTCACGTGGAATTTTCAAATACTCCATTGTAAGAAACTTTTCACATTTATCAAGCATTCCTTCGGATAAGTAACATGTAAGCAAGAAAGCAATTATTTCCGTAATACTTGATTTTAAAATAGTGTCTAGATTCAATAAAACAATTTCCCTTTCTAATTCCATAATCTTTTCTAAAGATTTCTTTGTAAATCCAATATTAATTAGAAATAGATAATGCAAAATGTCTTCTTCTAACTGCAAATTTGCTATAGTTTTTGATTTATCATTAAAGATAAAATCTGATTCTATTTACTTTTCAATCTTTAGAATAGTTTATTGATATACCATAATTTTTTTATTAGTATATGTGTTTTCTAATTCTTCAGAAAAACCTTCTTTTAAGGATTTTTCTAAAACTAAAGTAGTAACTATTAAAAACAAAATTATTTTATAATTTATTATTTATATCTTAAATAATTATAAAAATATATATATTTTATTGACAATAAGGTTTTGCCCATTCTTCACTTGAAAATTCTGATATCTCACAATAGTCAGAATATATTACTGCCAAATTATTTTCTACTAATGCTTTATTGATATTTATCCCATCACAATAAACAATACCAACTTCTCTTCCATATCTGTCACCTCTACGTTGTCCATCATCAATATCAACTTCACCTTTTTTGTTTAGACATAAATTTTGGACTAATTTCTTTGCTTCCATATATCCTTC
This sequence comes from Nitrososphaeraceae archaeon, assembly GCA_035706205.1. GTDB lineage: Archaea > Thermoproteota > Nitrososphaeria > Nitrososphaerales > Nitrososphaeraceae > TH1177. Next base: position 9,157 of record DASSVK010000058.1, read on the forward strand.
TTGTCCACGTTCTGGTGTATTTACTAATGACAATCTTATTCTATTGTCATTGATATCTAATGTATCACCATCAACAACATAATTGACTATTCCTTCAAATTCTATATTCTCTTGTTCTTTCTGCTGATCCTTTGTATATTTTGAATTGTATAATACATAATAGGATATAATAATAATGATTAATACACTAATAACAATAAAAAGTAATAACCTCGTATTTTTTCTTTTATCAGTCATAATATACTTTTAATTAATTAATATTTTTGGTTATATTTTACTATTTTTAAAAACTTTATCTACTTGATTATTTATCATTCAAATTGTAATATTATTTTTCAATATTACTTTAATGAGAAATTGAAGCCTTCTGAGCCCCATAACCAATTGTGTTGATATTATACTTTTGATGACAATAGAATAAAAGGAACGAGAATTTCCGGATGCCAACAATATTAAAAAATACAGTAAAAAATTTTCACAAATTAACAAATAAACAATGCAACTTTTTTGGTAGAATTACTTGAACATCTCAATCGATTAGAACATATGATAGATGTCAGAATGTATTTTGAAGATTTTAATAAATTTATCTGATTATTTTAGACAAAATTGTTGTATACTGCAATCCAATGTATGCTCAAGTATTTATAATGTTTGTAATTTACTTATACCTATATGGTTTTAAAAGAAATGAGCAGAAAGTTATATGAATCGTTTAAAGATTTTCGTAATAAAAAGATAATTGATTTAACTGAATCTCCTCTTATAATACATGAGAATGACAGTATCTCAAAAATTATAGACATTTTACTTGAAAATAATGCTTCAGATATCTTTATCCCAATAGATAGATCTATATCATCTATCAATATAAGAGATATTCTTCCAATAAGAGATATCTCTAGTGCAAAGATTCCATTATTAGGTAAGAGAATTACGGCTTTAACCAATGAAGACACTATAGGTCAAGCTGCAAGAATAATGTCTCTTTATAGACTTAGAGCATTACCAATCGTTGATGAAAGACAAGAAATAATTGCACAAGTTTCGGCTAAGGAGATATTAAAATTTATGCTTAAGTCAGGTATAGCAGGATCGTCTACTCTTAAAGATATTAAGATGAATGCACACGATATAATGACGCCAGACCCAATTACTTTAACAAGTAAAGATGTTATCTCAAAGGCAAGGGACATAATGGTAAGACGTAAAATAGATCATATTCCCATTGTTGATCCAACAGATGAAACAGGATTGCTAAAAGGAATAGTTACATCTCATGATATATTGGCGATTTTGTCTCCTTCTGAAAGAGTCGGACGAAGATCAATTGGGATAGATAGCAGCAATAGAATGCAATTGCTAATAGAAGGACTATTATTAACTAATAATATTACAATATCAGAAATTAAAAATCCAATTCATAATGTAATTGATTTATTAAATAATACCAATTCTACTTATGCAATAGTTAAATCCTTTAATAAGGTTGAAGGAATAATTACATATAGAGACATAATTGCTCTTTTAGGAGAACAAATCCAAGAAGAAGTTCCTACCTATATAATAGGCTTACCAGAGAATCCCTGGGATGCAGAAGTCGCTAAATCAAAATTTGACGGTTTGATTAAATTACTTGAAAAAATGGAACCAGAAATTGAAGAAGCTCGATGTAAAATAAAATTAGCCGACATCCAAGCAGAAAAAAAGGAAAGAAAAGTATACGAAATTGACATTAATATAATTACTCCTTATAGACGTCATATATATACTGATTCTGGTTGGGATCTTGTTAATCTTTTTGATAGGGCAAGTGATAGTTTGAAGAAACAAATTTCTCATAGAAGATCAGAGAGACAAAGAGAATCCGTAAGGCATCTAGAAGATTAATTACTTATGAAATAAACATAATAGTATTATTGATCCTGTTCATTTAATTTGGATTAGTAATATATAACAAAAAGAATAACAACAAGAAATAAAAAATCTAAAACTTTATGTCGGAAAGGTAGTATGTCTTTTTATAATTGTTAATCTTATCATATATGATCATAGTATGAACCATAAATCTATGTGTCCTATTTGTAAAAAGAAATTCATTGAACATTCAGAAATGCAGAACAAAATATGCAAAATGATCACAGTAAGGCAATTTGCAAATAACTCGCCAGGTTTTGACGTTCAGTTTAGACCTTTCTTTGAAGATTAAATATTATCTTTCCTTAAAGTCATTTCTATTGGTCATCTATTATTGGAAATGTTTTATCCAATGCCTAGAAGAAGACGATTACTCTTCTCTTGGTTATTTCTGTCACTATTGATTTATTAGATTTACATTGGACTACTTCGATGTTATTTCCTTGGCTTTGGATATTCCGCTGTCCATATATCTACCTTGTAGAGTTATTTCTATATTATCTCCTTGAGCAAATGCTAATGTTGTATAGTCCATTGTGAAGTATTTTGTCCAGATATTGTATCATTAACTGCGCTAAATTCAGTACTACTTCTGGTAGTACCCTTATCTTTATCTATTAGTGTATCGTTACCTGAATCTTCTGAAGTAATTGCATCTTCTTGTGCTAATACATGTTCAAATATTGATGGTATTGTTCCTACTGTTATAATTAAAGCAAATACAATGATAGATGATATTTTAATCGTTATTGAATACAATTTTGATTCCATATTAATTTTAGTTAAATATAATATATAAAAATTAAGGTAATTTAGGCTTTGTAGAAAACATCTAATAATAATTAAATTTAGTATTCTATGAGCATTGTATGCTATACATCTAAAGACTAATTCTCTATTTTGCATTCTTATCAATCTGGATGTTATATGTTCTCCAAACAATCTTTTTATGACTGATACAATAGTTTCATCCTTGTTTCTTTGATTGTATAGAATCTTGTTGTATCCTCTTTTCATCTCCTTTCTATATCTGCCTTTTGTTTTCCATATGGATACATTCTCATATCTTGATGGTATTATGCTATATCCATTCAGTTTCTCTTTTACTAGTATATGATTATCTTCACTGTCATATCCTTTATCTGCTACAACTACAGATAATGGTTTTATTTTTGCTATTCTTGTCACAATTGGTTTGAAATCTATGTTATCATGCCTGGTAGGAGCTCGTCTTATCTTTATAGAACAGACAATTTGTTGTAATACATCTGCACCAATTGACAATTTAGCATATTTCTTTCTCAATTCGGCTCTATTTGTATAATATTCTGATGCATGTGTTATTTTGAATCCAGTAGCATCTATGCCAGTAAATATGTGTCTTGTACCTGTAAAGAGGATAAATGATGATACTATTTTACCAAGCATAATGATGTTGATTCTATCTGTAAATTTCTGTAGTGTTGTATAATGCGATATCCTTGATAGTTGTAAAAATAATCTCAAATAATATGCTTCAACAAGGCAATCTACAAACATTCTGTAACTTTTGCCTTCATACTGTCTTATTGTAACTAGTACTATGTGTTGCCATACTGTATAGATGTGATTACTCTTTTTATGCAAGTACAATGGAATCCTACAGTGCTTGAGAATACGTAATAGCTGATCTGCTAGTCTAACGTATTTCGACTGTTGTTTATTCAATGATATGATGTATAAGGTAGTTAGCTATGATGCTTTCTACAGAGCCGTAATTTATTTATATTATATATATATATAGAAGTCATAATATTGAAAATAATACTAATCTTAATTTGTAATTTATTTTTCTATGTTTCTAGAAAGAAAGTTTTAGAATTATTTATTGAAAAAAATATATCTTATAAAGTGGGAATTAATATACAATATTTTTAGATTATTATTCAATCTTTTGAAATATTCATTCTAATAGATTTTGAATATTTGTAATTTGATATACTGATTTGAATTAATTCTATACATATAAATTAAAAAATTATCTAAATCCTCAATCTAACAATATTGTTAATTGTATATTTTATAAATTCTAAAATTTAAATTTCACTATACCGTTTGAAAAAAATCACTTTATAAGTATCCAAAAAAATAAAAAAATTAGGTTAATATGGATTTTGTTGTTTTTCTGTTAGTTGGCTTTTCCACTCCTCAGGAAGGTTTTGAACATAACCATTGTAAACTACTGGAACTGGTAATACACCCATTCCTCCTGTACCTGGTAATGCACTAATTGTATCATCCATTAGAATTTCTGAAGAACGTGTTAGATCAATTCGTCCTGCTATTTCTGCATCACTTGGGTCACCGTCATTGTTGGGATCTCCATCAACAATTACCAGGTCATTTGAAAATGAACTGGTAACATATGCGTAATATCCGCCATCTTTCTTCGCTCCAAAGTTTGCTCCATGACAACCTGCACTACACGGTAATTCTTTGACTAATTCATCAGTTTCAGTGTCAACTATTGATATTGTCCCACTTCCTGTATTAGCAGTTACCATATATTGGCCGTCAGGACTTACTGGGGTTTGAATAGGAAGGAAACCCATTGGTCCACTAACGTTTCCACTCGACGGATCATAATTTTCGAATAGGTTTATTGTTTTTAGTAATGTAGCATTCGCTGTATCTATTACGCTAATTGTGCTATCAAAGAAGTCAGCTACATAAGATTTCTTTCCATCTGGAGTCATTCCTACAGCTATAGGACTATGACCTGTCTTTACTTTTCCAAGAATTTTGTCTTCCATCATATCATATATTGTTGCAGTACCAGTGAATTCATCAGGTGTAACCATATAACGATCATCTCCACTCATCCAATGCCCATGTGGATGAGATGGGTCTTGTCCTGGATATTGCATAGGTATGATTCTCTTTATTGATTCTCCTTTTGGACCAAGTAAGGCAACTCCTTGTTCTCCATGTAATGCTATCATAAGTTCATCAGTTTTTGTACTTGTCATAACATGTGAGGGGTCATCTCCTACTTCTATATTTCTGATAAGTTCTCCTGTATTTCTATCAAATATAGATGTCGCATTGCCAAACCATTGTGTTGTATAAATCAAATTTTGATCTTTATCTGTCCACATATTATGAGCATTGTTCATAT
>DASSVK010000059.1:0-4122 GCA_035706205.1 Nitrososphaeraceae archaeon
TATAATGTTTTGCCTGGAATAGATGGAGTAATACCTGTAGATGTTTATGTTCCTGGATGTCCACCAAGACCAGAGACGCTTATTCAAGGTTGTATGTTATTACAAGAAAAAATAAAAAGGTCTAAAATCAAATGACAACTCTAATACTTGTGAAAAATTAAAATTAATATGATTTACTTTATTCTGATCCCATATATACACAATTCTGCAATAGGTAAAAAAGGAGATTTGCAGGTATCTTCTACTTCTTATCTATATGTCTTATCAACATCATTGATATGTAAAAAAGAAGGAATTTGTTTACTGCTAATACGTTCAGCTGCCTTTCTCACTTTCTTCTATGGCTGTTGTTTCTTTGGACGTTATTTGTAAAATAAAAGGTATCAGGACAGTACTTACGCAGATAGGAATAGATATTATTAAAACTACAGGAAAAAACTTTCTTGATACTAGAATCTCCAAAAGGTGATGAATTATTACATCACTTGCAGGTTTGACAGTTGCTATAACAGGAAGTCGTAGAGCATCAGAGCTAGCTCATTTGATAACCAGCTTTGGTGGTAGACCGTATCTTGCACCAACAGTTGGCATAGAAGCAAGACAGGACATATCTAAAGAAGCTGAGTTTTTCATAAATAAGATATTAGAAGAGAGAGTTGATTATGTGGTATTTATGACTGGCCCTGGTGTATACGCTCTTATGTCCACGGCTAAAAACCTAGGGATAGAAAAGAAGTTTGCCGAAGCTTTACAGCAAACAACTGTTGTCGCTAGAAGCTTAAAGCCTAAGATTGCCTTGGCAAAACATGGTATCAAGACAGATATCATACCGAAGGAAAATACAGCAGAAGGAATAGCTAAGTTACTCAAAAGATTCAACATGGCTGGCAGAAATGTGGCTATTCTCTGGCATGGGTCATATTCTCCCCTCCTGAAGGATAAGATTCATGCAGTTGGGGCCCAAGTCTTCGAGTCCTCCACCTATAGATACTCATTTGAGCTTAAGGAGAGTGGAGCTCGAATTCTTGAAATGATGGGCTTCAAGTATATACCTCCTGATGAAGCAAAGGTGGTCAAGCTCATAGAAGATATCGGCAAGGGACTTGTAGATGCAATAACATTTACTAGTCCACCATCCGTCCGTGACCTCTTCAAGATAGCGGAAGCCTATTATCTGAGAGAACCATTGCAATACCATCTTAACAATGAGGTCATAGTGGTTGCAGTTGGACCTTCTACAATGAAAACCTTGGAAGAGAACTATGTTCATGTTGATGTTATGCCCAATGTCTATAAGATGGGTCCCATGATTAAATCTCTAAGCGATTACCTTGGTCAAGCTGATGTTCCTAAGAAAAAAAGAAAGTCACCGTGATGTTATATTTCCCCCTTTTTAAAATCTTTCAACTACAAATAAAATAACATATACTTTTTCGGAATTTATTCAAACGCTGATTCAATGCCGAAGATCAGATGAGATTTGGAAGACTTGATTTAATGCCTTGATTTGAGACTTGGTCTATAATAAATATCCTTTTATTGTTTTATAATTGATAGAATTAAATTATCCAGATCAGATAAGGATTTAAAAAAGTCATGAAATAATTATTAATCATTTATTAAGGACTAGAGATAAACTTAGAAAAAATTAAGAATTTGAAAGAATTATGTAGTTTTGAGTAGAATATGCTCTTAGTATTATTCTTTATATTTCTATTTATATTCTAGTTATTCATTATTGTTATTATGATCTTTAATTTTAGGTGAGTGAGATTCTATCCAGTTTTTTCCTCTAATAGCAAGAATCTCGAAGTTTTCTCTAAATCGAGGATTATTCCATTGTTTTCTTATTCCGTATATAATAGGTTTAGCTTTTTCCCATTCTTTCTGTAATGCACCATATCTATCAAAATAAAGATTCTCATCAAGAAATCCATATTCAATAAGAAGACCTGATAATTCAAATTTTGATGTAAATCTTTCAAACAATTGAAATTCTTTACTTCCTTGAGGAAATTTACTTTCAAACTCATCAATTGATGTAGGAATTTCATCTTTATGCGATTTACCCCAGAACCATTCTGCTGCCTGAAAATCATAATTTGTATTATATAATTCAGCTATTTTAAGAAGCATATTGACATCCTCAAAACTAGTAGTTTTTTTTGCAGCTCCTTTTTTCTTTTTTTTTCTGAAAATACTTCTTGTTGATGCTTTACTGCTAACTCGTAAATTAGCCATATCAATTAAATTCTTATTAATAATAATTAAATTTAGCGAAAGTTAAGTTTTGTATACCTAAAGTCACTCATATTATTCTCATGTATGTAATTAAATCATATTAAGAATTAATAAAATTTTTTATCTAGCATACAGAATATTTGGTCTTTCAATATTCTTTATAACTCTTTTTTCACATTCTTGACCTTCTGGAGGATTCAAATCAGTACTAGAAACACATGCAAAGAATTTGTCTCCTATCTGGATTTTTCCTATATTTGTATCTCTATCAAAAGTAAATGTTCTGTTTATTGTATATCCGCTGATTTTATTGAATTCTTCTTGAACATTATCGATAATTGCAGATTTAATTTGACCTTTTACCATTGCAATAATTTTTAGTTTTTGTGTATTTTTTCTATCTTCAAGGGGAGAATAAACCGTGATTTTAACTTGTTCTTTCTCTTGTTGCACTTCTTTATCATGTTCTAATTCTTGTTGTTGCTTTTCATATTCATTACTGTTAGCAGTTTTTTTGGTAGTGATCAGTTGTGAATATTTGCTACTGCTATTATTAAAGATACTTTTGCTTTCTTGATAAACAAGAGAACTAGGTGAAAATAATCGCGAAATAGTTGATTGATCAGGACCTAAAAGATCTCCTTCGTCACAATCAAAGTAAGTCAAAGAATTGTATTCTCTCTGTAAATCTTTAATATGATAAGCACATACAAAAAATTCATCTCGATCACCTGCCTTTACAATATCAGTCTCTTTATCTACTGCCAAATTAATATTTAGTGACTGTTTTGAATCATCTAATTTATCCAATGTTATATTTTTTAAAACTTCCTGACCATTGATAAAAGCAGCAATACTTAAAAATCCTCTTTTCTCAAGATTTACTAAGTTTATACGTGCTTTAACTAATACTTTATCTTCAAGATTCAAATTATCTTCTTCTGAAAAAGTGTCACCACTATAGGAATTAATTATTTTATCTTCATTACTTGTTTTCTTTATTATATTTGTATCTTCAATATCGCTACTCATTTCTTGGGGTTGATCAGGCTGCTGCTGAATCAAACTACCTTTATTATTTAAATTATTAGTATTGGTATCATCTTCTTCTTGTTTTACTTCTTTTTTATCATCACCAATGTATTCTCCAGGATCAAAAATATAGTCAAAATCTTCTTTCTGTATATCATTGTCATTCTTTATTGCATAGGACGATTCAAACCAAAACATAAAGAATAAAATATTAGATATAACTGATAATGCAATTATTAAATTTCTATTAAATATTCTGTGCCTCAATTAATTTTCCCTCTATTATTTTGACTAGAAAGTAATAGAATCTGACTAATATATAATATAATAAATTCAATGTATAATTTGAATAGATAGTCATATAGATTGTAAACGGTATAATAAATTTTTTTGAATGATGATATCCTACATTCATTTATCTTTATAACCGTCTTTATCTCTAATAAAGTAAAAAGAAGAAATATTTAGTAAAATCTTCTTATATTTATATAAAATAATTTTTAAAAACTAAATAATATATTCTAAATAAAATATAATTCATAAATAATTTTTCTTATTAAGAATTTTTCATATAATTGCTATATGTTAATTTTTCTATTTTATTAATCATTAATAAAGATTTTAATGCGAGTACATTTCTAAAGCCAAATTAAATCTATTATTACTAATAATGTTACCATTTACAATAAATATAGTGAAAGAAAAAAAAGGAGACATTACCTATTTTGCTAACTCTTATTGGCAATATTAAAGAAAAACTATAGGATATTCAAATTAATTTTTTAAGATTCAATTAGCTGAATTTATAACAATTATCTCAGAGGTATCAATGGATTACTATAAATTTTG
>DASSVK010000060.1:0-13563 GCA_035706205.1 Nitrososphaeraceae archaeon
TTAAATTAATTATGATTATGAATAAAAATTGTTATTAATTTAGTTTCATTGTTCTGGTAAAATAGTCATTTCTCCCTTAACATTAGAAGGGTCAGCAATTGAGAAAAATGGATATTTTCCTGGTGATAAGTTCACTGCTAAATATTCTGCAAATGAGCCAGATTTTATAGTATCTGTATGAAAGAGTTTACCTGCCATTGAGTCATCAGGATTTTTACCATTAGTAAAGGAATGATTGTTACTAGTTGCATTGTTTAAAATCAATACTTCTTCATCTTGTCTAATCGAAAATTCTGATGGACTAAAAAATACATTTCCATCTTTATCTTCATTTATCATGAGAACTACTGCTATAGGAGTAGCATCAATATCTGCTGTATCTGGTTTATGAATTTGAGCATTGCCATACTGAATTTCAAATTGAGTTCCTAAAAAATACAAGAAAGTCAAAGCAAAAAATACTGAGATACTATAGATGAGAAATAATCTTCTAAATTTGTTTTTATCATAATTGTCAATATTACTAATAATTTTATTTATTCTCAATGATTGATAATCTATACTCAAAGTTATAAAAATTTTTTTAATAGTTAAAATGAAAAGATAATAATTATAAAATGAATACAATATTTAGATCAGTCTACATTCAATAGATTAAATGAAATTTTTGATGACCATTATTATATATAAGCATTATAAACGAATGAATCGAATTCCTTAAATTGTTGCTAGTACAATCATCGAACACAATGTTCAATAAAAAACAAACAGAATTGATTCTTCATTCTGTGTTAGTGTTGTCATTTTCTATAATGGCATTAGCAGCATTAGAATCTTTGCAACAAAACAATATGACATTAGCCCAACAAGATGCTAAAGCATCAGTTCAAGAAATCTCTACTCATGTTAACGAAGCACTAAAGGCATATGCAAATGCTATAGGAGAAAAATATTTTGAGGCAGAACATGCACCAATCCAAGTTAATCAAACATTGATAGAACAAGCAAGTGTAGGAGAAGGAAAACTAGTGGATAGAGCCGCATACCAATCTGCTCAAGACCATCTAAAGACTGCACAATTAATGTTTGTTGGTCTTATTCCAGAGTTAACAAATACTAATCCAGAAGATGTAATTGAAGTCCAATCAGGATTACTAATGCTTCAAAATATGTTCAATTACAGAGCGTCATATAATGTGGTAGAAGATACAGGTTTTGGAGTAGTTTTAGGTCACCTAGATAACCTATCCAAATAATATAATACTTTTTTTATTTTTTTGATTCTTATTAGATAAATTGTCTTGTTTCACTTAAAACAAATAACTGATAAGATAGATGAGCCAATTCATTACCTTCTTTTACCTTGTCATTCTCTCTATATTATCGACAATTATTAACATTGTTCTCTGATTTTTAAATATTTAAAATATTTTAATAATTTATGTAATTAGACCTATTTCAATATATCAAAGTAGTCATAGTCTCGTCTATTGTTATGAATAATTCCTTGGAGGGCTATGGCTTTAATTATATTCTAGTAGCAATATTTACTATGAATAATGCAAAGTCAATATGTTTATTTATATCATTTTTTATTAAAAATTAATGATAAATACAATACTAGTAAGTATTTTAGCTTTAGTATTTACTGTTTTGATTTCACCTAATTTTATTGATAGTTCACAAGGACAGGTAATAGGTGATCTTCCTCTCGATAAATCAATAGAAAGGGCGGGAATTTCTCTTCATTTTCCATCTGATTGGAAAGAGTTAGTTACTGAAAATGAAAATCAGTTAGTTAGAATTTCATCTTCAGATGGAAATTCATTTATTACTATCAATAGATATGATTCAGGACCCATAAATGAAGTTTTAACAAAAAGAGTTAATGAATTTGTAAAATATTTACCAGGAATTGAATTTTATAATATAGAAGTTAATTCAAATCCTTTTGAATTTAAGAATATTCAATCTCAATATATTATTCAAGCTGGCTCTATTGAAGAGGATAATAATTTGAAACTTTTACATTATGAAAAAGGATATCTGATGGATAATTATCCTTTAATGATTACTCTTTATTATGCGGGCTTGGATGAATCTTATTATAATAACAGTCCCATTGCGGATAGTATTATCGAATCGCTAAAGATCGATCCTCAAGCATTTGGATAATCATTAATGAAACAGTCATATTATAGGTTTAGTATTGATCATCTTTTACATTTTTTTGAATCGATAAATTGAATACAAAATCTATTTGTTGAATTTATATATTATATTACTAAAAATAAGTAATTAATTAATTATATAAGGATGATTATTACATAATAGTTATATATTGTCTGTATTTGTATTTTCCTAGTAAATTTAAAAAATAAGTTAATTGAACATGAAAATTGATAAAAGTTTATGAAATGATTTTGATAAAAGTAACTAAATAAATATCAATCACATACTGGTGAACTGAAAGAATTACTTAACTTTAGGATTTGAATAAACATGGTTTCAGTGTTCAGTTGCTTTTTATTATATAAACTAATTATGCTTTCTAAAAGAAATAGAGATACAATAAAAAAACTTTAGCAAACTATAATTATAACTGTATTTTTGAAAAGTATTAATGTTGTGGTTTGCAGCTTCTTAATAGATATCAATTTATTAAAATAAATATTATTAATAAATAAACAAAGGAAAGTAAATTAATTTAGTATTCGACTAAATTGAAATTGTTTTTAAAATAATTATCAAATTAAATTTAAAATACATTATTTTTAGCTTGGTATTACTTTCTTTGATAACAATTATTATAAATAATTTTTTTCAGAAAGTAATAATAGGACAAGACAATAAATATAATTTATATAATATATTAATAATATACGTGGAATTGAAATAGAATATTCATAGCAATAGTTTTTACTGCTTAACTTATTAAAATAATTAAGAGTCAAAAATTACAGATTTTTTCTAGGTTATAAACCTGATAGAAAATGAAAAAATTAAAATTGGAAGTTATATGACAGTTCATTATTGAAAATTGCAAATATTATTTTTCTTTTTTTGCTTTTGACATTTACTTTTTTATCTTCTATATATGGTATTTCTCCTAAATTGAATTCTGAATTACTAAATAATAAAATTGAAAGAATTATAACTTATAGTCCAAATGAGAGTTACAATAAAAGTATTTCTTTAGAAACAGACATTAATTTGGAGGAGGTTTATGTAACCAGTAATGGAACTCATATTGAAATAAAATTATTATTTGATGATCTTCTAAATAACCTTAAAAATATATTATTAAATAGTAGTACTGTTCCACATAATTTTTTTATTAATATATTTATCGACTCTGATGATGATGAGAATACTGGATTCTTAGGTTATAATCATAGATATTTTTTTAGCCATAATGTTTCAGACTCTTATGAAGATGATAATAATAATAATTTAACTTCTGCTACCAAAAAAAATCTTCTTCAGACTTATATTTACAATTATTCAAAAGAAGATGAAATTCTTGAGAATGAAGAACTAGCAGAAATAATAGCAAGAACACTAAATTCTAAAGACATACTCGAAAAACTTAACTGGGTAGTAAAAGGATATGAAATTCTAGACCATGACTTTCAACCATTATTCTTTTCCTCCAAAGTCAATGAAAAATATCTATCAGCTATTCCAGATGGATTTAAGGTTACGTTGGATCTTGCACAAATAGGATATCCTTCAAATTATGCCCTCTTAGTTGAAGTCGGAAGAAAATCTGAAGACTACAAATTATCCAATATTTTTGGAAAAATACATCTTCCCCATCCAGATTTGACTATAAACGATAAAACAATAGATATTGAGAAGGGTCGCAACTCAGAGATTCTTGAATTTAATAATACTGGTTTATATGATTTAAATGTGAAAGCAGAATTGCTAAACAAAAGTCGTTCTAATGATGATGGTTTAGTAATTAATTTTAGTCAGGGAAATCAATTTGGTATACTAGATGGAAATGGGGTACTTCCTATGGAGATTACCGCTAATTCTAATTATAAACAAAAAAATCTTGTTATTCCTCTGAACCTATCGTATAATGTTATAGGAGAAAATGATTTTACCGAATCTGATATTAATAATTCACTAACACATGAACACATATATAATAAAATAGTTTATTTGAATTTCAAATTTCAGGAGAGGATTCCATTAATAAATGTTGAGGAAATTCCCTCTCAATATATTGCAGTATTCCTTGGAGCTATCTTTACCTTTTTTATTCCCTCTATTGCTCGCCTAACTAAGGAATATTTTCAAAAACGAACTGCCCATAAATACCTAAAAGTTATTCTTAAAGAACCAAATTTGTCGGATAATCCTGATATTTCTATTAAAAATATAATGAGTAATCTCAGGGTTATAAAACATGAATTTATTAAAGGTAATATAACTAAAGATCAATATGAGATATTAAAAGAAAATATAGCTGATATTCTAAAAGATTTGATATCTAAAAAAACTAGTGATAAATAGTATGAGAATGAATAATAACAATAACTAAGAATAAACAGAATCAAAAATTTTGACATAGATGAACTCGAGAAAACTACGGGTCCGTCCGGAGTAATACCTATAGCGGTGCAAAAATAAGAGTCCAAATTTATTATAATAGATGATATGATTCTTTGTTTCTATGTACAATGAAATACTATATCGTATGCTGATGATGAAAATTATTTTATTATTCAATTGCAAGAAGGATATGAATTTATCTTAAATTAATATAACCATCAATCCAAATTGTATATATACATATTTGCGTATAATATGTGGCCTTCCTCAATAGAATTTTAGATATGAGTATTATTAAAAGAGTTGATAAAATCATAAAGAAATGGATTTGGATAATTTAATGATCATTAGCATTATCAACATACCTTTTAATTCCTATTATGTTTTCTATCTACACTGACTAACTAAATTTCGGACACAGTAAATAGAAAAGAATCAGTTTTTAAGCATATAATAAATATCTTTTAATATAAATAATTTGTAAGCGAATTTTTGTTAGTCAGTATACACAGTTCCTTTTTTTTTTGATAATCTTATCTTTATTTCAAATGATTCAAAAAGTTGGTTCAGGCTATAATATCTCCTACTAATAATGACATATAGATAAATTAATAATAACAAAAAACACTTCATGGTTTCATGCTTCAAATTTTTGTGGTGGCGCTAATGATTTCAATTTTATTTATGGTAATAAATCAACTCAATTCAGATTCTCATTTTGTGTATGCTAATTCAGATAGAATCTTTGTGTATATTTCTAATGGTGGGGATGGAAATATTTCAGTCATGAAGTTAAACCCTGAAACAGGTGATTTGAAATTGGTGGAAAAGGTACTTGCTGGACCAAATGTAATGCATATGGCTTTGAGTCCAGATCATCGATTCCTTTATGCCTCTGTTCGTTCAGAACCTTTTTCAGTAATTTCTTATTCGATTCATTCTGAGACGGGTAAGCTAACTCATCTTTCTAAAGAATCGTTACCAGATAACATGGCATATATCTCAGTGGATCAAACCGGTCGTTTTCTTTTATCAGCATCCTATACTGGCGCAAAAATTGCAGTAAATCCAATAGACCCCAATGGTTTCGTTCTAGCAGAACCTGTTCAAGTAATTCCTACGGGCCCAAATCCCCATTCAATTTTAGTTGACCAATCAAACCGATTTGTGTATGTACCTCATTTAGGAAATGATCAGATAAAACAATTTTTGTTTAATGAATCCACTGGATATCTTACACCAAATGATCCTGATGTTGTATATACTAAAGATGGTTCTGGACCACGGCATTTTGATTTTTCACCAAATAACAAGTTTGTATATGTATCAAATGAACTGGACGGTACGGTTTATTCTTATGAGATGAATAACAAGACAGGGATTTTAACGGAAATCCAAAGTATTTCATTATTCCCTTCTCCTACCATAAGCCATGAAACATCATCACCACCTCCTCCTGTAGCCGGATATGCTGCCCAAGGTATCGCAGATGGGGAAGCTACTACTACTATTAAAGTTGCAGATATTCACATAACACCTGATGGTAAATGGTTATACGTAAGTGAAAGAGCTACCAACACAATTACCGCATTTTCTGTTGACCGTTACTTGGGTAATTTGACTTACATTGGAAGTTACGATACTGAAAAGGTCCCACGTGGTATTAACATTGATCCTAATGGTAATTTTGTAATTGCAGCAGGACAGAAATCAGATCATGTATCGGTACATGCGATCAATTCAGAAACTGGTGAATTAAAACTCTTGGATCGGTATGAGTCGGGTAAAGATCCAAACTGGATTGAAATTGTTGAATTTAATTAAAAATTAAAAAATTAAACAATATCGAATTTGAGTATGTGTCTGTAAGGTTCTATTAATCCCGTTTATGATTTAGATAGATAAAAAGTCAACAAAATATGATGTAACTCCAGATATTGCTATTACTTTTATTGAATTACCAAGAGAGTTTGGACAAATTACTTTAGTTAATTTAAGTCTAAGGTAATCATATTTTAACTAAATCAAGGATTTTCAAAATACTTGAGGCAACATCCTTCCCTAATTTTTTACGCTCAGATTCATTAGATCTTTTTTCAGAAGACACCTCAAGCTGCAATCCAATAAAATTGACTTGTTTAGCAGCGTTCTCGATAGTTATTCCACCAGTAAATTCTGGATTCTCGTTGTCTTCACCTGGTTCTACCGGATCCGTATGATAGCGTTTCTTTTTTAGCCAGGTCAAAAAACCATTTGTCGGATCCCACTTGATATCAATATTTAGTTGGGAAGCTGCTTTAAGAGTCTCTCCATTTTCAGTTCCAACTATAATATCGGCAGGATTTCTTTGGGTTGAAAGAAAACCGTGAATATCTATTAGCATACCCAGTTTATGATTAAAATAATTTTTATGTTGAATTTCTTTAATTTTAGTTAAAATTGAATTATGATATCGATAATAACAAAGCTGCGCTGGTAGTTTAAGATGAGATGGTAGTTTTTCATAAGCACATTCTGGGGTCCTATTTAGGTCACACCTATTTCGTTTAATTATTCCAATTTCTACATATACATGTTTTTTACATAATCTGTAAATATTATCCGCAATTTCATTAGTAAGTTCTGTAGTATGAAGATCTCCTTTTAGACTGAAACGTTCATTACAGCCAGGATCCTTCCTTTCTGGGACACCAGCAGGAATGAAATCGCCATCGTGTGGACATGTAAGTATAATTGGTAACATGTCAGGATTCTCGTTGATATTATTTTCTTCAATACGTTTTGACCTTATCATATAATAATGTAACAAATAAAGATACATCATATTAATAAATATTCATTAGATCTATTGATTAGTCAGAATGGTCATAGAGGTTATATTTCTCCTCTATAGACAATTCTTTATAATTTTCCTAATTATGATAAATTATTTAAAAAACATTCTTCGTTACATAACATGCTATTCCCAACCAACATATCTAGCTATACGATATCATAATTTAGATAATTAATAACAAGTATGTTATCCAAATTCCTTTCACTCATTTAAATTATTGGGTCACAAAAATTATGGAAATAAGATAAGATATTTTAGAGTGTCAGTCCTTGACTATGTTTTGATCTCCAGTTGTGGGCTCGCCGTTGATTAGCTTCAGCAAATCTGTTCTCGACATAAAAAGTAGATTTATTAGGTTTTCTTAAGAAAATAGATTTAGCTGTTAATATTATATTTCTTATCTATAATACTCATTTGATTATTTAAAAGAAATAGAACACTAAACTTTATAGCAATGTATTCTTTATTACTATATTTTCTTGGCTTGAGTTTAAGAAATACTTCCAAGGCATTAGTAACCTTTAGAGATGAGAAAAGAAGTTAAGCGTCTGTGTGACACTAGATTCAAAAATTTGGGTCCTGTAATTCTATTAAAGATAAAGGTATCTGCTTTTATTATAGATGAAACCATCATTCAAATCGGTAGCCAACATTTCTGGATATTGTTTTGTATTGAACCAGTACAGAGTCCTATATTTGGAATCTACTTTCAGAGGAGGAGAGAAATATGATTGTTGTTGAAAAAAAATCATTAGATCTCTTGTATCAAAAATAAAGAAAACATACTCTGTATAAAGATGGAGGTACATGGTATGATGAAGCATGTAATATATTGGGAATGAAATATTATCTTCATTCATCATATGAGAAAAGTATGATTGAAAGAGTCAATCACTATTTGAAGGATAGAATAGAAAGTTTTGATGATTATTGGATTTCATACATAATTTCAATTGAAGACAACAATGGAGATAGTAGTTCTCATGACCACTATGACATTACTGAAGTATACTGAATAATCCTAGAAAATTTCTGTGATAAATGTTATACGATCTTCGTAACCTTTTTGTCCATGTTAAAAGAGACTTGATTTCTTTTGATAACAAATACTTTTTATTCTATATACCTTAACTATTGTAATTAGTGTCTTTGCCATTATGTTTTGTCCTAATGCCTTTTGGTAAAAAGCCAGATAATGGTGGACTTTTGATAGATTTTGATTCTGTCTATTATGACCTTATTTCTCCAGCTATTGAAGAAGCTGGCTTAAAACCAATTAGAGCAGATGAGGAAAAAGTAGGTGGAATAATCCATAAACCAATGTTCGAAAGACTAATCTTGTGTGAATATGCTGTAGTAGATCTTACCACTGCAAATCCTAACGTTTTTTATGAGCTAGGAGTCCGACATGCAGTCAGACCTTATAGTACAGTGCTTTTATATGCAGAAGGTACAAAACAATTACCATTTGATATATCTCCTCTTCGTGCTATTCCCTATAAACTTGATTCTTATTCAGGTAAACCTAATCAACAAGCAAACAATAATGCAAAAGAAATTCTCAAAAGGAGATTGATTGAAGCACAAAATCCTCATACTGATAGTCCCATTTTTGAATTAGTAGAAGGATTTCCTGATATTCAACATATAAAGACAGATGTTTTTCGTGATAGGGTAAAATATTCAGAGGAATTAAAGAAACGATTGGCACAAATAAGAAGAGAAAAAAGTATTGCTGATCTAAGAAATTTTGTTGTATCATTAAAGGATATCAAAAATCAAGAAGCCGGAGTAATAACAGATATCTTTCTCTCCTATAGGGCATTAGCAAAGAAAAAAGAGGATTGGGAAGAGATGGCTGAATTTGTTACTTTAATGCCTGAACCTTTATCATCTACTACTCTTGTTCAAGAACAATATGCTTTTGCTCTTAATAGGGCAGGACATAGCGAAGAAGCAGAGAGGATTTTGTTATCACTTATAGAAAAAAAAGGTCCAAGTAGTGAAACATATGGTCTTTTAGGACGTGTTTACAAGAATAGATGGGAAAAAGAGCACAATAAGGAAGAAAATGAGGAAACCGATAATAATGATGATAATGAATTTCATGCATCCGATGCATATCTTGATCAAGCCATAGATGCATATCTAAAGGGATTTGAAACTGATTGGCGTGATACCTATCCTGGGATTAATGCTGTTACTTTAATGGAAATAAAAAGGAAGCCAAATCCACAAAGAACGGATCTTATTCCTGTAGTTAAATATTCAGTTAATCGCAAGATTGCAAATGGTAAAGCTGATTACTGGGATTATGCCACTCTTTTGGAACTAGCAATTCTTGCCAAAGATAAAGAAGCATCTTTTAATTATCTGGCAAAAGCATTATCTCTTTTGAGAGAAGGATGGGAAGGGGAAACTACTTTAAGGAATTTACGCATGATAAGAGAGGCAAGAGAAAAAAGAAATGAACTAGTACCATGGACAAAAAAAATAGAAGAATCTATTGAGAAAAAGATAATGTAGTACGGATTCAGAAAAAACTTTGAGATAATAAAACAAAGAGTAAATAGATTTGATCCTACTGTAATTTGAACTGGCTATGGTTATCATATTTACATAGTTTTGAATATTCGACCACTAGAACTTATTTTTAGATTTAAAAGAATTATTAGATAATCCATCAGAATAATTTTTAAGATTTGCTGAATATGTTTTACAAAAGAGAAAAAACTTGCAATATAAACCTTCATTTAACTGCTTAAGGATCAACAAATATTGTCATGAGAAAATAATAAATAGAAATTATAATTATATTATATCTCTATTACCTTAAATTTTATTGTCAGATTCTTATTTTCATAAATTATAAACAAAAAGAGAACAGTTATTTGTCAATAGAATTGAAACAATAATTGCTGAAGAAGGAAAAAAGTTTATATCATCATACCAAAACTTTGATGTTGATGTCAAATCTAAAATTGAATGATGATAGCAGAAGATAGAGTAAAATTTAATGGAAGCATAGAGGGAATAATAATATCAAATAATCAAATTCAAATAAAAATTAGATATAGATAAAGTAACAAATAATTATTAACATTTTAATGGAATAATCAACTAATTATGTTATTTTTTTCTCAATAGATTCTTCTATCTTTTTTGTCCATGGTACTAGTTCATTTCTTTTTTCTCTTGCCTCTCTGAGTATGCGTAAATTCCTTAAAGTAGTTTCTCCTTTCCAATTCTCACTTAGATTGGATAATACTTTTGAAAGTACAGAATTAGCTGTTTTTTTATCTTTAGCAAGAATTGCTAGTTCCAAAAGAGTGGCATAATCCCAGTAATCAGGTTTACCCTTAGCCATTTTTAGGTGATTAGAATATTTGACCACTGGAATTAATTCTTGTCTTCTTGAATCTGGAGGATTTCTTAGCTCCATTAAAGTAACAGCATTAACACCTGGATATGGATCATTGAGATCTGTTTGAAATCCCTTTAAATATGCTTCAATTGCAAGGTCAAGATAATGTTTCGATAAATTCTCATCATTTTCTAGTTTATATGCTTTTTCCCATCTATCCTTGTAAACACGTCCTAAAAGACCATATGTTTCACTACTTGGACCTTTTTTTTCTATAAGTGATAGCAATATTTTTTCTGCTTTCTCGCCATATCCAGCTCTATTTAAAGCAAAAGCGTCTTTTGGTGTCTTTACTTGTGTAATTTCATCTTCGATCATCTCATTTATAGTCATGTTTTTTGATTCCTTTAAGAATTCGTTAAATGGAGACAAATTTGTAAATGAATTGGAAATAGAATCAGAGAGTTGGATTTCCAAAGGCAACACCTTTACTATTTCCTGTATTAAATTTCTAATTTTATTTGCTAAAGTAGCTTTATCTTTATTTTTTATCAATTCAAATGAAGAAATTGATTCTATTACATTAACCAATTGGTTAACTGCTTCTTCTACTGATCTCTTACCATCTATTGAGATATCAAATTTATTGAAAAGGTCACTTATGTTTTTGGAGAATTTTTTTAAAGCATTTGAATATTTATTTGATGATGATTCTGTTTTACTTTTCAGACTCTTGACATTCCTTATATCTGCCCCTTTCAAGTACAATAGTACAGTTTCTCTATTCAAGCTAGTAAAGTCAAGATCATATAATTTAGCATCTTCAAAATTCACTATTCCTTCTAAATTCACCCCTCGTAAATCCGCATGAGAAAGATCAGCTTTAGAAAAATCAATCATTCCTTTAAGTTCAGTACCTCTCAAATTAGCCCCTATTAATTTTGCCTCTCTTAGTATGGAACCAGAAAGAATAGCTGAACTCAAATCAGCTTCTGACATATCAGCTCTTGTAAGTTTAGTACCAGTTAAATTAGCACCACGCATATTTGCTTTTTTAAACTTAGATCTTGAAAGGATTGCATCTTGAAAATCTATTCCTTGTAAATTTTTTCCGCTAAGATCAATATTTGGAAGAAATATGGGCTGATCATCTTTTTTTCTAAAAGTATTAAACTCATCTATTTGACCGTTCTTGAGTAATGTAATTATATATTCTAATCTTTCTTTCTGGGATAGATTCCACGAATTAGAAGAGGTGGCTGCATTAGTAGACGAGGTAGTAACAATAGTATAACTAGTAATAGCTAAAGGTAAATTACGATCGTATCGAGAAGTTCCGATCGAAGGATGTTGTTTATTATCTGTACTCTCTTTTACATTATCTCTAACATACTCAAAGAGTTCCCCGATAGAGATCACGCCATCTGTCTCTCCTCCTCCATATCCATCTGCTTTTCCGCGTATACCTTCAAGTAAAAAGTGTGTAAAAACCCCGTGACCATTTCCCCATCTTTTATCTTCAAAAGCTACTTCATTTGCTTCTGCAGAAGTAAAAAGAGCTATTCCATTTGTTGAATTTGCTAAAGTTTGTAAAAACTTGTTTATCCGTGCCGCTGGTGAGTTGATATTTCTTGTAGCTATAGCTTCTCCGATTCCAGCACTGTGACAAGCATCAGCAATAATTATTATTTTTTGGGACAATAAATTTTCTCTAATTGAATCTCCTATTTCTCTCATCGGCAGACCAGTTGTAGATATATCACCAGGATCGGTATCATGTGGAAGGATATATGATATCAAGGGTCTCTCATGATCAATACCTCCATGACAGGAAAAATAAATCAAGACTAAATCATCTCTAGCTGGTTTTTTTAAGAAGTTACGTAGTGCCTTTCTTATATTAAAATAGGATGCATCTTCATTTAGTAATTTTACTACATTGTCTTCCTTGAAAAACCCACCGTTAGATTTCATTAATATGTTATAAAGATCCTCGGCATCTTTGTGAGCATAGTTAAGATTTAATTTGGAATCTTTGTAATATGAAATTCCTATTATTATAGCCCAATTCTCACCTGTTGTGGTACCGTTTGACTTTCCAAGGGGCACTACGTTTCTTGACAATAAAATCGCATATTATTTAATATATAAAAATATACCTTTACTCTGATTTGTCTTCTATGTTCTACTGTAACTATAAAAACAAAAATCCATAATTAGGCAATATTTGATAATGAAAGTACACTTAAATCATATTAATTTGGATAAATATGATTAACAATGATTGTATCAAATCGATAAGGCAATTCTTTATTGATGAACCTGCTATAGAAGATGAAATGTTACACTTAGATATTTGAAATAGCGAAAGTAATTAGTTAGATTATAACGTATAGATAAAATTTGCAAAAAAACTATTAGAACTAGCGATTCTTGCTAAAGATAATATAATTGTAGATGCTTCTTAATAGATATAGATTGATGGTAAGAGAGTATTTATATTATTTGTTAATTTTAAAACTTTTCGGCGCCTCAAAATTTCAGAGATAATTAAAAGATAGTAATTAAATTTTTCTTATATAAAAGAATAATTGAATAAATATATTACCTTGATAAATATATATAAAATAACAAGTACTGTTCTAATCTTAGAATTGAATTACATTTCTGAAACTTCAATCCAATAGATTATACTATATAATAAATTATAAAAGAGACAATAATATGATCTAAAAACCTCTATGTCCTTTGATTTGTACACATTATTGGACATACCAATAATAATGGAAATTCTTAA
>DASSVK010000061.1:0-14993 GCA_035706205.1 Nitrososphaeraceae archaeon
AATGGAAAAAAACCAAATGAAGTTGCAACTCTAAAGGTTGCTGAAGCAGAACAACGTGATGTTGGGAGAAAAATAGCCAGAGTTGATCCTGAAATAGTTGAACGTCTAAACATTACTACGGGTGATGCATTAGAATTATCATCCCTTGGAAGAAAAACAACTGTTCTTAGCTGGCCTGCAAAAGAAAGCGATAGAGGTAAAGGTATTATTCGTATAGACGGATTAATCAGAAATAGATTAGATGTTGGTATTAATGATTTAATAGAGATCAAAACAGTTAAATCAAAAGATGCTAAAAGTATAACCTTTGCTCCTACAGAACCATTGAGAATAACTGGTGGAGAGCAGTATCTTGCTGAATATCTGAATGGTGCACTAATGACCAAAGGTGATACAATACCAATTAATGTTATGGGCAGAAGAATAGATTTAGTTGTTATTTCTACAAATCCTTCTGGTCCAGTTATTATTAATGATTCTACAGAAATTATAGTATCAGAAGAAAGCTCAAAGGCAATACAGATTTCAAAAGAAGGTGGAGCAGCTGCATCTATTACTTATGAAGACATTGGAGGATTAGGTGATGCAGTAGAAAGAGTAAGAGAAATGATTGAATTGCCTCTAAGACATCCTGAACTTTTTAAGAGATTAGGGGTAGAAGCTCCAAAGGGTGTTCTATTGCATGGACCACCAGGAACAGGAAAGACATTATTGGCAAAAGCAGTAGCTAACGAAACAAATTCTAACTTTTCTGCTATTGGCGGTCCTGAAATAATGAGCAAGTATTATGGAGAATCGGAAGAAAAACTAAGAAGTATATTTGAGCAAGCAGAAAAAAATGCACCTAGTATCATTTTTATTGATGAAATTGATTCTATAGCTCCTAAAAGAGATGAAGTATCAGGAGAAGTAGAAAGACGTATTGTTGCTCAGCTATTGTCCTTAATGGATGGTATGACTTCAAGAGGGAAAGTTGTGGTAATAGCAGCTACAAACAGGATTAATGCTATTGATCCTGCTTTGAGAAGACCTGGTAGATTTGATAGAGAAATAGAGATAGGTGTTCCAAACAGAGACGGAAGATTAGAAGTACTACAGATACATACAAGGGGAATGCCTATGGAAAAGGATGTTAATCTAGAAAAACTGGCAGATATATCTCATGGTTTTGTTGGTGCTGATTTGCAATCATTGGCAAAAGAAGCTGCTATACGAGCATTAAGAAGAGTATTGCCAGAAATCAATCTTTCTAGCGAAAGTATTCCATTAGAGACTCTAAAGAAAATTGTTGTTAGAATGCAAGATTTTATGGATGTTATTAAAGAAATGGAGCCTTCTGCTATGAGAGAGGTATTTGTAGAAGTTCCTGATATAAAGTGGGAGGATATTGGTGGTCTTTCTTCCATAAAGCAAGAATTACAAGAAGCAGTAGAATGGCCGCTAAAATATAACCAAATATTTACATATTCTGATGCAACACCACCAAAAGGTATCTTACTTTATGGACCACCAGGTACAGGTAAAACATTGATGGCTAAAGCTGCTGCAAACGAAAGTGAAGCTAATTTCATCAGTATCAAGGGACCTGAGCTGTTATCCAAATGGGTCGGAGAATCAGAAAAAGGAGTAAGAGAGATATTTAGAAAGGCAAGGCAGGCTGCTCCATGTATAATTTTCTTTGATGAAATGGATGCCATCACACCTACACGGGGTGGACATTTTGGTGATTCTCATGTTACAGAAAGAGTAATTAGTCAATTTTTAACAGAACTTGATGGACTCGAAATTTTAACGAATGTCGTGGTAATAGGTGCAACAAATAGGCCAGATATTATAGATCCTGCATTATTAAGACCTGGAAGATTTGATAGAATTCTTTATGTTCCACCTCCCGATCGGGAGTCTAGGCTACAAATAATAAAAATTCACACTAAAAAGAAACATTTAGCAGAAGATGTTAATCTTGATCGATTGGCAGACGCTACGGATGGATATACTGGAGCTGATATTTCTTCATTATCATCTGCAGCTGTTATGCTTGCTTTACGCGAACATATATCAAAGTTTAAAGACTCAAAGGAAGCTGAAAAACATAAAGAAGAATTAAAAATAAATATGAAACATTTTGAGGAGGCAATGAAAAAAATACGACCTTTATCGACACAAGAATTGACTATGTACAGAACTATATCAGAACAATTTGGAAAACCTCAAATGTCAAGACCAAGCACAACAGATAAAGGAAACAAAGATCTGTATATATGAAACCTGTAATGCTGACTATGGGTAATACATTTTATTTACTAAATTTATTATGAAAATACAAAAATTTATGAGTAACAAAAGTGTTAAAATGTTTTAATTACCAATAACAAAATGTTAATTTATTACTAGTATACACAAGATATATTATAAGAAATTCATTTTTTATCTATTAATAATAACAATTAAAAAAAAGTTTTAGAATTATTGTTAGTTATTGTCTCCCTACTCTTCTTCATCTTCATCTTGTTGTGCTGCCATCAATTCAGGATTAGCTAATTGGGCTTTGGATATTTCAGTCTCTGCTTTTAAGATCCCAGTTTGAATATTAGTAATTTCATCTAATGCCTTGTTAAGATCTGATTTAGATATTGCATTTTTAATTTTTTGTATATCTTCTGTAAATGTAGTCTTATTTTGTAACAATATTAATTGATTCTCTAAATCTGTAACGCCTGTTAATGCGTCTGCTATTTCTCCATTAGCTAGTGATTCCTTCGCAGCTATTAAATTATCTCTTACTTCAGGAATATCTAATGCCATTAATGCTTGAGCGTCTTGACTCATAGTTTGATTTTGTCCAGCAGCAGCAGCTTGAGCAGTTTGATTTTGCATCAATGAACTAGTAGCGTTTGTAGCATTGGTCTGAGCTTGTACATTATCTAACAGTGTAGGAATACTAAATATCATTCCTATTGCCAGAATTGAATAGACATATAAATTAGGAATTTTCACTTCAACAAATAAAAAGACAATATCGTGTATAATAATGTTTATAATAATTAGTTCTTTTTCATTATGATATTATCTGACTTATTAATAGCAGAAGATCATACTAATTCTCCTAAATTACAAATTCTCTAGCCAATATTCATAAATAATTAAAACTATATGAAAATAAATAATTTACAAAAATACAATTTGACCATAAAGGTTTCATACACTTTGTTAAAAATTGAAATATTGTTTAAGTTCAAGAATAAAAAGATAATTAATCAACAATTAACAAAATTTGGATCAATCTTTTGAAAGTATTATTTAAATTAAATCTTTTTTCTTGTTTTTAGATTAATATATATATACTCCTACCGTTGGTATAAACTAAGTTAATAACGATGATTTTTAATAATATTCAAAATTATGATTTAGTAACTCAACATTTGATGAACATATAATCTACTTATGCTATATTTTGTAAAATAATATTAGAATGGAATTACCAAATACAGAGACAGATAATAATGATAATGTTTTTCTACTAGAAAAAAATAAAAATAAAGAAAATTTTAAAGAAGATAAGAATCCCTTAATAGTTGCCCCATTACAATCAGAAAAAGTTACTATAATAGTCAAATCACCAACACTAAAAGATAAGGAGTCTTTAAGATCCAAGGTAGGAGAAGTATTAGAATCAGTTAAGGAGAATGCAAGTAATGTTGTTGATAGGGTAGTAAAAGTAGAAGAACAAGATATAAATTCTTTCAAAAGAGATACAGAATCAATTTCTCAATCACAACAACAACAATCAATAGAAGAATTTGTCATTCCGGTAGTAGCAGAAAATTATTCTTTTTCTAAAAAGATTTTATCTGAAGATGTAAGCATTGAAAAAAGATGGATAGAACAAGATGAGATAAAGATACCTGTTAGATATGAAAAATTATTTATTAATGATAAAGAAATTGATGTCTACTCAAAGCAAGGAATTATTTCTCAAATTAAAGAAAAGATATCAGATTTAGTTCAATCTGGTGATGATGATAAAACTAAGGAAAAAGAGGATGATAATAAAAACCAAAAGGAGGACAATAAAGACATAGAAAATCAAAAAAGAGAAGAACCTCAATTAAAGGGTGAAAGTTTACCACTTTTTGATAGCCAACAAACAGAAAATAGTAATGAACAATTATCTCAAGGTAATAATAATAAAGAATTAATAAATAACAACAAATATCAAACATTGATTCCCTTATATGCAGAAGAAATTACTGTATCCAAAAAAATGGTAAAAGTTGGGGAAATTGTGTTAAGTAAGAGAAGGGTAGTAGAAACAGAGAATGTAGATGTGGATACTATAAAAGAACGAATAAATGTTGAACACGCAGATGGTAGAAAAGAAAAGATAACTGACTATTAATAAATTGTACTTAGATCAAATTAAGTAATTTCATTTTCTATTTATTGGTAATTGAATTTCGTTTTGGTATAATGTATGGATTTGGATATATCGTGCCTAGTTTTGGTCGTGTATGATTATTATATGTATTATCCAGTCTATTATGATTAGGCTCATCATCAAATTAAGCATTAGGATTGAACTTTAATTTCGACTATGGCTATGAATCCACTAATAATAACCTTGAATACACTTCTATTCAAATAATGATATTGTTAATTTTGGATTGAGAGTAATTATGGTTCTGATTCTGATTTTGACTATGATAATTAATTCTAATCAGACCTACCACTAGACGACTTCTGATCATTTAATTCCTCAATGAAAGAGCAACAATATTCATCAAAGATGATTGTGACTTGTCACAAAACCATTAGAAGACTCGTTCCTTTTCAATGAAATTAAGGTAAAGAAGCCAAATCAAGTTCTAATAGGAAATATCATTTTAATAACTTTTTTTACTTTTAAATTTTATTTCTTTCAATAATTATGTCAAATGATAATACGATTCTTTCTGATTAACTAATAATATTGAATTTGGACAAATCCATAAGATGATAGGTATAACCAATCAAAATGGCTATCGTAAATTCATATCTAACTATAATAGAAGCACAAATACTATTAGAGTAATTTAGACATACTTACTGATAACAATAATAACATAATAACTTTTTATCATGACACAGACATAGAATAGAAATCAAAATATAGATATGTAAAATTTTTCTGAATTAACTTAACAATTCTTTATAGATGAGTATTAATAATTATAGCAAATGAGAATATATATTACAATATTTAGCTTAGTATTGCCAATAATTGTAATAACAACAGCAACAATAGTTCTATCATTATTATTTCCACAACAATTAATCTATTCTCAATCAACTGTAGAAGAAGAAATAGAAAATTCAATTATTAACTTTAATTCTACAGACTCGGTTAATTTGTCATCTATCCTAAAATTTGAAAAAGTTAAAACTATTCCTAACGAAATTCATGTTGGAGAAAAGTTCGGTATATATGCAATTGTCATAAATACGGGATCTTATCCTGTCACTTTTATATCAAATCTTTGTGATTCTGAACTTTATGCAATATTTGATAATAAAGTTGAAGAAGTAAATGCTCCAGAATGTAAGATGGTTTCAGAACCAGTTACATTGAATGCGGGAGAGAAAGCAACAATTCAACGTATTTCAGATATATCAGGTATAACATATAAAGCCTTAGAAGAAGGTAAATCAAATGCAAAAGCTATTCTTCCATATACAATAAATGTTTCCAAGGATGTATCAATAGATAGTCATGTTAAAAATACATTTACAGTTACTATAAATCCAAATCCATTTTTTAATTATTAAATTATAATTTAGTATCTAGATCTAAGATATTAGATTTAATTTAATTCAGCTATAACAAACTGATTGTTACACCTCTTACTATTGTATATGTAGTATCCAGGCTTCCAATATGAGATGAACCAGAAGACAATTCATATATTTGAATCATCTTTTGTTATATGAAGTATATTATATACTGAATGAGACTTTTTTAACTGTTTGTGAATATAATTCTGTAATTCCAATTACGGAAAAAAATATTTATTGTCAATTTACTTCACAGTATAGTTATTAGGAAACATATTATCAGTGATAGTATAGTTATTGAATCCGCTAGTATCATTTGAATCGAAATAAACATTAGTGTCTAGTTAATTAATTATTTCGAATATATGTTACCGTTACTATTAAACCATTAACAGCAAAATTTATTCTATGATCATTAAGTTTGTTAAAATCTGGTAATATCTTGACAATAAGAGGAGAAGTAGAAGAATAAATCAAAGTGATTTCTACATTCAAGAATAAAAATGGATATAATAAAAGATAATAGACTATTAGAAATTTTATAAATACAAAGTATTTTTAAAGATAAAAGAAATGAATTATAAATCAATCAAAAAATTTTTTATTGTAATAGTTTTTCTATTTCATTTAATTTATTATTTATATTATTTACCATTTTTTGTATATCTTCTTTCTGCATTGGCTTTTCCTTGTATAAGATTACGCAGTTGTTCTCTTAATAAAACTTCAGTATCCTTCATAAGTGATTCATCATTATTTTCATAATAACAAGGCTTAAAATCAAATATATTTAAAAATAATGCTTATTCTCCGATATGAAATTCTCTTCTAATTTATTATGATATTATTTATTTTACAAAATAATTTAATTTTCTGAGTATATGCTCGAAATTTTCTAAAGTATGAATAAACATATTTTCTGTTGATTCTAAAAATGTTGATTTAGGCATTAAAAAATAGGTTAAAGGAAAGAAAAACCTTTAACCATTCACATATCGATGTTCAAATCCCGATTTTGTGCAAATAATAATTCATGAAACTAAGTTAAAAAACTACTTATTTTAGAAAGGATTATTTATAAATACTAACATATACTATTTGTTTATTTATCATTTATTACTGATGAATAATAGACATTCATCAAAAGAATCTCTTAGGCTTAATAAAAACTAGTTTACGCTCAGAAAAAAGAATATTCCAATCTATCATTAATATAAATAAAGTCATTATAATGCCTATTATATCAATGATCAATAAAGATTGAATATCTGAATTTAGAATTTTTTTAAAATAATCTACAAAATATTTAAACAAAATTATCATAATAATATATGCAACAAAACGTCCTATCCAAAAACCTACTACTATACCAACAGATTTAGCATTCATTAATCCATAAGAAATAAACAACATACTGCTGGGTAATGGGAGTAGTGCAAATAATAAAGTGCCTATCAAATATCCATACTTAGTTTTTTCTAAATACTTTCTAAGCTTTTCTAAACTGCTTTTTCTGTGATCATTTATTGCTTTTCTTCCTATCGTACTCAATTGTAATAAAATTAAACGACCAGTAACTGCAGCAGTAGCTCCGATCCCAGATAATAAAAATGGATTTAGCTGGTCATTTAATGAATATGCTGAAACAACTACTATCCATGTTGGTGGAGTTAATATCGGAATAATGCTTAATATAAATATAAAAAAAAATACAAACAGATAAGTATATTCAGAAAATAAAGTAATTAAAAAATCATATAATAACAATTCCAAATATTTCCAATGATATAAACTGAATATTTTATTTTTATCTATTACTCTAATACAAATAAAATTTAGTCAATTTCAATAACAGTATTTCATATTTTTTACATTTAAAAAATTTATACATAAATTTCATTTTTTAATTTTATTTTATAAAATATTTTTTAATTTATATAAAAAGAATAAAAAATTGGAAAAATCATATATAGTTTTTATAATTTTAATATTTAGTATACCTATGATTGATCTTTTTATATAATTATATTTAAAAATCTGATGATATATAATAAAAATATGAAATAATTTAATGTTTGACAAGAAATCTAATGTACAAAAACCATAAATAGAGAATAAAATATCCTATGAAAGGAATATGAAATTACGTTTTCAGCAATCCTTTATAATGTTTGTATTAGCATTAATAATAACAATACCAGTATTAAACAGTAGTTTTTCTCAAGAGGAGAATACCGAGATTAAACAACAACAAAAAGTAAACAAATCATCACATTCTTAAATACAAAATCTTGCGGATAAGTATGAATGACCTAACATTCATGAAAATGTCATTACTGATTTTAATTCAAATATCTCTTATCCACAAATTGCAAATACTGCATTCATTCATCCATTTGCTGTAATAAATGGGGCATATTATTTTGGTGAACTTGTAATGGTAGCTCCCACTGCAGTTTGTAGGGGGGTGATGAAGGTACATCTATCCATATCTCTGATTACTCAAATATGCAGGATGGTGTGGTAATACATGGATTAGAAACAACCAAAGATGGAAAGAATTTAGATAAAAACGTTTTACCAAAGATGGTGAATTATCATTAGGTAATGATACCAGATTTAAAGAAGGTTATTCGGTATTTGTAGGTGAAAGAACGAGTTTAGCACATGGAGCACTTGTTCACGATCCCGCATATATAGGATATGATACATTTGTTGGAATGGAGAGTTTAGTATTTAATGCAAAAATAGGAAACAATGTTGCTATTGGGGTTTCTAGTACTATAACGGGAGGTGTAGAAGTCCCAGATAATAAATATGTTCCATCAGGCAGTGTAATTACTACTCAAGAATAAGTAGATAATTTACCTAGCAGAATTGGAAGTCCTTATGAAAATATCAATGAAGAATAGTTGATCTGCTAATTTAACATATTTTGATTGTTATTTACTCAATAATTAATGGTAGAATGTTGCTAGCTATGATGGTTTCTACAGAGCCTCTTCTGATATATATAATCCGAATTTATTACTTAATTGTGTTATTGCTACTTCTACAGAGGACTTGATCACTTAGTCCTGTCATTATATGTTTCATGGTCATGATTTCAAAGAGAAGTAAGGAAATAAGAGACACATATTAATTAAAGAAAATAATAACCTACTTATTGATAAAGAATGTTATATATGTGAATAGTAGTATAACTTAGAGATAACAAATATAACAGAAAAAGAAATGAGATAACCCGAATACTATACAATAAAAAATACAATGAATACAAATCCAAATTTAATAATATTCTTTTGTTAGTATTATGATCATTATGTCCTTCTTTTTAGTTATTAAAAATATTTTTTACAGTATGTGCAAATAGGTTTTTATCAACAGGCTTTCTCATTATTTGTTCTTTTGATATACCAGGAACTATACTTAACAATTCGTCTATTATATCCAAAGCTGTTATAAAAATAATCTTAATTGTTGGATCTATAGCTTTTATTTGTTGATGTAATTGAATTCCATTCAAATTTTTCATTCTGATATCAAGTATTATTAATATATCATCAAAATTGGAAATTTCTCGAATATGATTTAGTGCATTAGAAGGATTTGTAAAACAAGTAATATTATAATCATAATCTTTTAGAAAGCTTCTATAAGTAAAGAGAACATCTTCATCATCATCAACTATAATTATTTTTTTGTTTTTAATTTTTTTATGATAAAAGAAGCTTCTTTTTTTATTCTTATCTTCTCTAAAATCTTCTTCAAATGAATTCAACTCTTTCTTCGTCATGAAATGTGTACTATTAGTGTCATCTTTCTGCAATAAAGTATTATTCATTCTTTTTATATTATATGTGGGATACCCAACATTTTCTGTTATCTTAAATTCACCATTATCTATAAAATTATACTTATTTATAATATTAGAAAAGGATTTTAAAATTCTATAAAAATTATTTCCAATAACTATTTCATTCGGAGGAGTTAAAGAAGAAGAAGAATTTATCTTTGAACATATGTTTACTGTTGAACCAAATATATCTATTTGATAGTTATCTCCAGCTAAGGCCAAATCTACTATACCATAATCTAAACTAATCTTGTAGCTCTCTACTAGTGGTAAATTATTCTTCAACAATAATTCTTGATTTGTATCCTCTCGCTTTTCTAAAATCTCAAAACAACATTCAATTACCTCTTCAAATGCTTTTTCATTATTAAGATCTGAAAAGTTCAAGAAATAACATAATAAACGATCACCAAGACTTTTTACGATCTTACCATTATATTGTTTAATTATTTGCGATAAGAAGTTTATGACGGTAGAATAGTAATCTCGTATATATGAAGGATCATAGGTTAAAGAAAGATTGTTTACAGCAGTTTGAAATTCTATAAAGCATACACAACACTTTAGTGAATCATCAGTAAATTTGATGTTTTTATTGCCTTTATTACTATGGTGCCACATTTTGTTTGACTAGTCTACTCCATAGTAAGATTATTGAGAAATAGAAGAACTTGCTTCACATTTTACATTTATCCTTTGAGATAGAGTTTTTACAGCAACAGTAGCATATCGCCTCTTTTTTGGTTTGGGAAAAGGATTTATCATCATTTTTTGGCTCCTTAAATTTTGGAATAAATATATCTTCATAAAATATCATTTTATTAATAAAATTTAAAGAAATTGGTCTAATGATATGTATATGAATTAAAGATAAAAATTTTAAAATTTTGAGGCGCCGAAAAATTTTAAAATTCATCCAAATTGGAGGGTATTATTAGAGTAATTATCTTAGTCTATACTATCTTATCAAGATTATTAAACTCTTATATATAATATATACAGTAATGTTTTCAATATATAACTGTCATTCTTTATAAGATGGGATCTACTTTTTATTTTGTACACTCTATAGTTAAAACTAGCGAGGTAGTAATAAATGGGAAAAGATATAGTAACAAATACTAAAAATTCCATTTTATTAATAGATGATGAACCAGATATTACTTTTACAATAAAAAATATTTTAGAAGACAACGGATTTAAAGTGGATTCATTTACCGATTCTATTACAGCACTACAATCATATAGAATAAATTTTTATGATTTGGTAATTATTGATATAAAAATGCCAAAAATGGATGGATTTCAATTATATATTAAAATTAGAGAAAAAGATCCTAGGGTAAAAATTTGCTTTTTAACCGCAAGCGAAATGTTTTATGAAAAATTTAGAAAAGCACGTTCCGAGTTGGGTAAAACAATTGGTGAAAACTACTTTATTCAAAAGCCAATCAAAAATGAAGATCTAATTAGAAAGTTAACTTCTATAATTGATAATTGAAAATTCCATAATAGATTTAGTTTTAAATCGTTTTAACTATAACTTATAGATTTATTCTTTAATCTTATGGTTGTTTTCAGATTGATTTAATAGATTATGAACAGTATAAGTAATTATTTTCTAATATATTCGTTACTAAAAAAAGATATATATTTATAGGAATTATTTAGATAATAATTCAAACAGTAACTTTATTGTGATCTCTTCAAGAAATATTATTATTAATAATTCTCCTCTTCTTCAACAAGAAATTTTTTTAGTCAAATTGTCTTCATATATATTATAGTTAACATATAGATATAAAGTGAATGAAGAAAAGAAATCAAAAGAAGTAAAAGACGACATTGTTGTAACTTATGATACTGTATTAAGAGAGAGTAGTGTTTTAACTTCTGTATCTGGAATCATATTTGGTTTCTTACTAAATATTTCTATAAATTCTCCAATTGGTTTTTCAGTAGAAGATAGTATAATACTTATGATTTCTCTTTATTCTATATCTTTTGCTATATCTTTTTTTATAATGCCTATAATTTATCATCATATTCAATATCCTTATAAAGATATTGAGAAATTCAAGATTAGATCTCATCGTTTTATAATATTTGGTATGGTGCCTGGAGCAATTACCGTGTATTTCGGTTTATTACTTGGATTAAAGTTTAGTTTCCGTACAGGTATAGGATCTGCTTATGAACCGTTTTCTTATATATTTGCAATAGTGCCATTCATATTAGTTTATATATTTTTTAAAATGAGAAAATAGGTTAAAATAGTAGTTAGAATTATTAAGTTTAATAATTTAATTATGATAAAGTGATTCTAATCCAATCCCAATAATAAATTATTGAAATTTTATATACAAATCTAAATAATTCAATATCCTGATAAGGTTAATAAATCATCAATTGAGGCTCTTAATAGAAATTATAATTAGAAGCTATTACTAAAGAGAAAATAATACTATCTAAAATAATCCTATTTTTTTTGAAAGAAATAGTAGAGTTTTTTCTTGTAAAATTTCAAGGAATAAGTAAAATTATAGATTGCAAATATTTGTAATTTTATAATATGTTGATTAATAAAAAATATATTTTTGTAAATTCTTAATTTTGATTTATTATTTTCTATCTCTGAATTGTTAGATAAATTTTGCTATAACTAAAAAATAAAAAAATTATTGACTAGTAAGGGGTAATAAATGTAGATGCATATTTTCTAGCTTATATATAGAACCAGAACCAATTAGTTTCAATTGAGTTGTAATTTTTTGTGAACTCGCACCAGAAATATCTAATACAGTTGAACCAGCAAGATCACCTCCGCCACCAACAACTACTATATTTTGTTGACCCATTGTTGTCGTTGCATTAGACATACTATTTATATTCTCAATTACTACTTGTAATTCATTATCATTTATAGGATTTACACCTGAAATTTTAAACCCTTTCATTGAACTCATTACATGGTAGGTAGGTTCACAATAAGAAGGTGGCATATCCTTACCCATATGACAGATTTGTTGAACAGAGCCAGGTACATTCATCATCATACCGTGACCTGCTCCTCCACCCATACCCATACCTTGAGGACCGCCACCCATACCCATACCTTGAGGACCGCCACCCATATTCATCTGAGCATTTGCAGATTCAACTGGAAATGATTTGCCGAATGCAAGCAGTGTAGAAAAAATTCCTATTCCTAAAATAACTATTGCAAATTTTGAAGATATTTTTATATTCATTATGGATAGTAATTTAAAAGTTTATAAAAATATTTCTACTTGAAAATACTAATTAAAAATATTTTAAATTTAGATGACTTTAAGAATTTGGATATATTATATTATGAGTTCTCACAAAGTCTTCCAATTTATATAAAGAATAATGTAGAAGATAATGGAAAATAATGAAAGTAAATTAGACATAGTTAGTTAATAAAAGAACTGGTTATCATAACAGTTGCAGATTATCTGATCCATATAACAATAACAAATTATCAATTACTACTGATATGGTAAACCAATATCTCTTCACAAGATAATTGTTACAAAAAACCTAAGAATAATGTAAAGCCTCCAGAAGCTATAGTAGGAAAATGTCTGTTCCACTGTTCCATTTGGAAGAATAGCAAGATAAGAATACCAATTAATTAATCATTAAAATAAATTTTTTACTTTACGCATTATTATTTTACTAAAAAATGAATTAATACAATTTTAATTTTATATAAAATAGTATAACTAATGCTGATATAATTTATGTCTTGTACCATATTCATATACTAATTGCAATAATTATTTTTATATTCTGATTCTATTAATATAGCAAAATTTATGAAATAACTTATAAAATCTTTAGTTATAGAAATAAAATATTTAATTCTTAAGATACAAAAGTATTTAATATGAAAGGCAAAACTTTTTTCCAAGTTTTAGAAGAACGTAGATCTGTTAGAAAGTTTAATAGTACTAAAATAGATAAGGCAATGGTAAAAAAAATTATTGATGTATGTTATTCTTCTCCATCTGGTGGGGGTTTGCAAAGTTTTGAGATTTATTCTATAGACAATTTAGAAATTAAAAACCAGATTGTTAAAGCATCGATGGATCAAGAGTTTATTGCAGAAGCACCATTACTTTTAGTTTTTTGTGCTAATCCTACGCGTTCAAGCAAGTATGGTAAAAAAGCAGAACTATTTTCAATACAAGAAGCTACCTCGCTGCAGCATATGCTCAATTAACAATATGTGCACTAGGCTTATTATCAGTATGGGTTGGAGTATTTATGAAGAGAAGGTATCAACAATCCTAAGTCTTCCAGATAATATCATTCCCTATTGCTTTACTTCCTATTGGTTATAAAGATGAAAAACCTCAAATAGAAATAACCAGAGGATCAAAAGAAATATTTCATGAATTCAATAGTAATTAAGAATAGACTTTATAAATTATTATTATCTATTTCCTATTCTGTTCTTTTGTATTTATATTTTTACTATAACATTAAATTTTCTCAATTGATTTATGATTGAATAATAATAATAGCTAAATCTAGTTATAAGGGATGATAATAATGATGATGATCACCTAATCATTGAACAGACTATTTGATCCACATATTCACATGTATTCTCGTACTACTGACGATTATGATGCAATGTCAAAGGCAGGTATAGAAGTTGTGGTTGAACCTTCATTTTGGCTTGGAAGCCCGAGAACATCTGTTGGTACATTTGAAGATTATTGGGAACATATTATCTCATTTGAAACTAAAAGAGCTAAACAATTTGGAATTGAGCATTTTGTTTGTATTTCTGTAAATCCAAAGGAAGCCAACCAAAGACCATTAGCAATTGATGCTTTAGAAGCGATGAAGAAATATTTAGATAGAGAAAGAGTTGTAGCCATAGGTGAAATAGGATATGATCTGATTAACAATTTAGAAGAAGAGGTATTTGTTAAACAAATGGATATAGCAGCAGAAAAGAATATGCTTATGACAATCCATCTACCTCATAATAATAAATCCGAAGGAATAAAAAGAATTGAGAATATATTACTTACCAACAGCAATAATAAATATAATAGAAATAAAATACTTGTTGATCATAATGTAGAAGAGACAGTTGAAAAAACATTGGAATTAGGAATGTGGGCTGGCCTGTCTGTTTATCCTAATACTAAATTATCTCCTGAGAGAGCAATGAACATTGTAAAAAAACATGGAGCAGATCGAATAATGGTACATAGTGCAGCTGATTGGGGAATATCTGATCCTCTAAGTGTTTCTTTGGTTGCCAGAGAAATGAGAAAAGCAG
>DASSVK010000062.1:0-2399 GCA_035706205.1 Nitrososphaeraceae archaeon
CCACCAATCAAAAAATGAATCACTTGTTTCTGCTTGAAATAATAAGAATCCATTATATTCTGTTCCCCAGGCATGGACAAATTCCCCTATAAGCTCTATTCCTTGAGGTAAAGTATTTTTTAGTTGGTTCCATTCATCCTTAGATTTCTTTTTTTCTTCACTTGTCATTGCTCGAAATTTGTAAAATACTAAAAAGGTTGTACCATGCTGAGTTATATGATGAGTCATGTTTTATTATAGTAATAGAAATTAATAAGTATTTTAATTCTTCTAACGCATATAATATCGAGGCAATTAGTGTATTTATCTATTTTAGGTTATAATGTATAAATCTTATTTCAAACTTTCTACTATGATATAAATAACAATCCAAATCTCAATATTCTCATAGTCTTGAAGAGAAAACCAGAAAAAATTTTTTATTTTCAAATTTAGATATGTAGAATGTTTTACTATAATTATCTTACCTTTTCTTGTCATATTATACTAATATAAGTAAAGCATTTATCATAATAATATGAAATATAGAAGTAGAACTGAAATAGTGAGTAGTATACTGGATGCTGCAAATGGTAGAGCAACCAAGACAAAAATTATGTATATAGCTTTTCTAAGTTATGTACAATTAAAGGAATATCTTTCTGTTTTGATAGAGAACAATCTATTAGAATATCTTGAAGGAACTAGAACCTTCAGGACTACAGAAAAAGGATTAAACTTTCTTAAAATGCATAATGAAATTGGAGAATTATTACAAACTACAATCAGAAATGACAAATTAATTTGATATTTTTTTGTTATACTAAAAAATTATATATACAGAATATTAGTTTTTATAGTACTCTAAATTAATACCTATTTTAAAAAGAAAAAAATCTTATAATTATTCTATTTTATTACTATAATATTATACTCTTATTATTGCATCAATATCAATATATTCTTATATTCCAAAAGTAGTAACAATTTTAGCAAATCTATATCTAATAAATGACTATAATAATTCACTATATTCATCTTATTATAGTTATTTTTAAAAGAATAATCTACTATCTAATTTGCTTTACTCATATCTCTAAGATAATTCTATAATATCCAAAAATTTAACACTCTTTTATTCTAGTTGATTTTATTAATATTGTTACAAAAAGTAGAAGATGTAATTAGGTGTTAAGGTAAATTGCCTTACCTTAACTCTATACATAAAGTCGTATAAAACTTCCAAAACCTTTTTTTGGACAAGGGATATTATGTTCATCCTCTTTAAATCCTTTATGATACTTACCGAATTTTGACATCCAAAATTTAACACTCTTACTATTCTTTACTACAATTCTTGAGTTCACTGATGTTATTGTAGCCTCTGACATCCATTTTAAACACCGTTAGATACAACAGAACCAAAAAATATATGGTACTATTTCATATCAAATTTAGTATTCAAGCAAGTACTTGGCATTAAATTTGCTATAAATCTAAAACATAGGTAATAATACAATCTTTTATACCAGTCTGTCTTAATTTTCTATATCAATTTGTCTACAGATTCTGGGAAAGATAAAGGTAAAGGTGGATGGCACGAATATAATAAAGAAATATTTATTGGAAAAAAACCATTGATGGTATATGTTACATCAACATTAATTCAATTAGCAAATCAGCCAACAGTCACCATTAAGGCAAGGGGGTTAAGTATTGGCAGAGCAGTTGACGTTTCACAAATAATTTTGAGACGAATGGAGAATATAGGCTATGCTATTGGTGATGTAAAAATTGGTTCAGAGACTGTTCAATCAGAAGATGGTAGAACAAGAAATGTTTCTACGATAGAAATAGAAATAAAAAGAATATAATTTAGTTTGTCTATGAAATTAAAAAATTTATTAAGACATTGAACAACAATAGCGTTATATTTAATTTGTTTATTCTTCTGCAAATTCTGCTATAATCCGGAATTGATGGTAACGTATTTGCAGCATGAGCTCTTACTACTCCCTCAGTCTGTCTGTATGGTAAATGAAAATATGCTCTCATGTGACTTGATAATTTTATGAATGAATCTGGATATACATACCTTTCTTATCTTTGTTCATCTCCTCTAGTCAATATTCCAGTTATCTATAACATTAAAATCAAATAATATCTCACCACGTTTAACAAGAGAAAAGTTAAACTAAATAATATGTCTAATGGTACAAGTTCAAAAAGTTCTTCTAAAAAGTCTACAAAAAAAATTACAACAACAGCGAAGGAAGTAAAAAAGAAACAAAATCAGTTCCTATAACCGTAGAATTAAACATACTTAAAGTTCTGATAAATGAACGTCCTCTTATTCCATTATTTAGAATACTAAAGAAGAACAAAGAGTTGCACACAAGAGAATTACTTATCACAATGGG
>DASSVK010000063.1:0-30045 GCA_035706205.1 Nitrososphaeraceae archaeon
GGCATTAATTTATTGTTCCTCTCTCCTTCTTCTTTCAATTAGAAAGAATTGAAATTTGTATAACAATTTTTATTATTATTGTCATAATAATAGAAGTACTATTTGAAAGTATCCTTTGTAACATTAATAACTATTGAAGACTTGTCCCGAAACTACACTTTTTATTGAATAAATGAAATTTGTATAAAATCTATCTCTTATTATCATTTGAATCTATATTGATAATCTGCAAATATAACACAAAATATCGGTGTTACTATTATATATGCTATTTTGCATTTTATAATAATAAATTTATAGTACAAAAATATAAAAATTATAAATTAAGGAAAAAAAGTATATTACAAATAACATCAAAAATCTTTAAAAGATAAAATTATTATTATAAATATTAAATATTAAATAATTTTGAAATTAAAAATGATTAATGATATTGTATTGATTAAAAATTAGGTTTTTTGAGATGATTAATATTAGATCGCCTATTGCATTTTAGAACTTATTTGTTTATAAAATCTCGTTTGAATAATCTAGATATCTTTTTTCTAAGCTTTGGAACAAAAATAATAGCTATTATTAGAGTGAAAATAACAAAGAATAATATGGTAACTAAAAGTACATTATTATAATCAGATATTTCAATATCAAAACTTACAATAAGAGGGTTATTCTCATATTTAGGGTCACCTGCAATTTTAGTTAATAATGATAAAGAATATTTAGATTGATTTTGAAAAGTATATGAATAAGTGGTATCTGCAAATTCATGAAATTTGTATGGCACCTGATGAACTATTTTATTTGAATCTTCATCCTTTATTATTAAAGATATAAAAGTGTTAGTAACATCATTTCCATTTTTTTGGACATTAAAACTCAATAAAGTCATATTATCACCTACTTTTGGTATTGCTGGATAAGGCAAGAATGCTATATTGTATCCATCTTTTTCTTTAAATATAGAATTAGGAGTACCTGAAAAAATATGCGCATATACTACATTATCATCAATAGTAGAAAGAGAAACAAAAAATAGTATTCCTGTTAGAAAACCTAAACTTATTAAAGTAGAGGAAAATTTATCCAAATATGTCATTTAATATATCAAAAAAATATATATTTTATCTGTAAATATATTTTTGCCATGATAATGTTAACCTAAAAGTAAGTAAAATGTACTTAATAAAATTATAAATAAGAATATCTAAAAATGGATAAATTATAATAATAATAGAATTTCAAGAAAACAAATTAATTCTTCAAGTTTATAAAAATATAGCAGTACTCACCAATGAGGGAATTCATTAAAATTTTCATATTTGCTGGTTTAATAATTTCTTTTTTGTTATATAATTTGAGTTATTTTCCAACTCTAGTTTATGCTCATCCAGTAGTAATTGATTCAAATCCTAAACAATTTCAATCTTTAGAGTCTGCACCAGACAAAGTTATAGTTTATTATAGCGAACCCATAGTTTTACAATATAGTCAGATTTCTGTTATTGATTCTGAAGGAAATAGAGTAGAAAATGGAAATGCAGAAAATTATAATGGAGATTCTTCTACTATTTCTATTCCATTAAAAAGTGATTTAAGTGAGGGAACTTTTACTATTAATACCAAAGTACTCTCTGCTGTCGATGGACATGTAGTTGATGAGTCGCTAGTTTTTAGTATTGGTGAAGGAAAAGGCGATTTTACTCAAGTAGAGTCTGGCTCCAAAGATATATTTAACTTATTATCAATAGAAAATTCTCTTAGTAGAATACCTGGATATGTCGGTCAGATAGTTATAATTGGAGGAGCATTCATATTTTTATGGATTCAAAAACCTCTATCAAAATTTGAATGGATAAAAAGTTTTCTTCAACCAAATTTGTATCTAATTAAAAAGAATGCGATAAAATTAATAATTATTGGTGATATCCTAATCCTTCTTTCTATTGGTACAACAGTATTAATCCAATCTTATGCTATAGGAGGATCAGTTGGAGATGTTTTAACTACTGAATTTGGTAAGATTATCATTGTAAGATTAAATCTGACTTTGATACTATTAGGATTTTTACTGTTTAGTTATAAAAAATTTACTAGAGCCAGAAGAGAGATCAATGAAGCTAACTATTTTATTACAATAGTAGGTCTAGGATTGAGTATATTATTTACGAATAGTTTGATTTCTCATTCTGCAGCATTGAATAATTTTGGCCCTATTTTAATAGATTATTTCCATGGCATAGCTGCATCATTTTGGATTGGAGGTTTAATATTTTTGACATTTGTTTTTCTTTCTAAAATATTTTTAATAAAAGATGGAGAATTAAAAACAAAAATTATTTCAACAGTAATCCCTCAATTTTCAATTATAGTAATACCAGTTCTAGCTAGTATTTCTATAACTGGACCAACCTTGTTGTGGTCTTTAGAAAGCAATCTATCAACAACCATTGCCTCTCTATATGGTAAAATGTTGATTATCAAATTAATAATTGCTGGTATCATGATAATAATAGGAGGATATCATCAATTTATAACTGAAAAAAGACTTTCAACTTTATCCATAAGAAATATTGATGAAAAAGGTCATAGCAAAGAAACAATTGCAAATGAACCAAAAATTTTTAAAAAATTAATGTGGAGTTTAAGAATTGAGACAATTTTAGGGATCTCCCTTTTGTTTGTAGTTTCGATATTAGCTAATATGGTATTACCTTCAGGAGAAATACCTTCTACAAATATTACCAATTATACAGAAACTTTTAACCCACAAAACCAAATGAAAAATAACAATATTTATTCTACAGTTGTTTATACAGAAGATCAAAAAATAGAAATTAATCTACAACCTGCAAGATTAGGACAGAATAAAATTTTTGTCTATTTTACAGATTACAATAATAAACCAATAGATAACATAAGTAATGCTACACTAAAATTATCACAATTAGAACGAAATATTGGACCAATACAAATAGATATGGAAAAAATCTCTAATGGAAGATTCAATGCAGTAATTCCAATCAGTACATTGGGATTATGGAATCTAGAGATTCAGGGAACGACATTACAACCTAATACTCCAAATACTATTGCCAATTTGCAGGTCAATATAAAACCTAGGATCACCGATTTACAATTTAATATTACAGAATACAAAACTCCTGAAAGTAGCCTATTATTATATCCTGTATATCAAGCAAGTACTAATTCTATATGGGTAGGTGATTCTCAACCTGGAAGCGGAAGATTATGGGAATTTAATATTGAAAATCAAAACTACAAAGAACATAAAATT
This sequence comes from Nitrososphaeraceae archaeon, assembly GCA_035706205.1. Taxonomy (GTDB): domain Archaea; phylum Thermoproteota; class Nitrososphaeria; order Nitrososphaerales; family Nitrososphaeraceae; genus TH1177. The sequence goes on from DASSVK010000063.1 coordinate 3,296, forward strand.
AGTAGTATTAATCTAATTACCTTATCTGTTTTTGACTCTAACAATAGAAATATTTTATGGTTTATTGATCCAACTTCTAGTATATTAGGTAAATATAACACTAATACTAATGAAACTGAAACATTTGAATTGCCAAGTAAAGGAGTAATATCAGGTTTAACAATAGATAATAATGAAAATATATGGATGACTGTAATTCAAGATAATTCTATTCTAAAATATGATATAAATCAAAATGAATTTGAATCATTTAGAATTCCTACAGAAAATTCACGACCTCTAGGAATTATTTATGATGAAAATAATGATTATATTTGGTTTGCAGAATCGGTAGGAAAAATAGGACGTTTAGATATTAAGTCTAAGACTATTACTGAATATCCAAATGTCTCTGAATCTAATACTGTAGATAATAATATTATAGCTGAGCCAACTGCACTACTATTAGATCCACAAACTTCTAACATATACATTAGTGACCATGAAAAGAATTCTGTATTTCTCTTTAATACATTTACTTCTAAATTTAAAGAATATCAATTGACTGATATTAATGGATTAGCATTTGGAATGGCTCTAGATATCTATAATAATTTATGGATTGCTCAACATATTTCAGACACATTAGCAATATTAGATCCACAGACAGGAGAAACTATCAATATAGATGTCCCAACATCAAGTTCATTTGTTCAGTATCTTGTAACAGATTCTAAAAAAGATATATGGTTTGCAGAGCAACGAGGCGATGGTTTGGCAAAAGCTACAGTTAAATTTATTCCTTCTAATTCACAAACAATAGATACAGTCCCAGAAACAGCAACAATTGATGGTAGTGATAACAACAATAATCAGACAGCTAGTAATATCACTGATACCGTACTATTTAAAAAAATTAGATTCAATGACCTTTTTGGTCCATTCATTATAATTGCATTAGTTATTTCAACAATACTATTTTTAAATAGTAGTAATCAGTTAAGAAAAAAATTATTGGAAATAGACAATATTGAAAATAGAAAAAAGCAAAAGGGTAATAAGATGAAGACAAAATAAATTATTTCATTCATTATAAAATAGTATACATTATACAAAGTTGTAAATTCTAAGAAATATTATAAATATAAAAAGGAAAGAAAAAAAAGATATTATGAAAGTAATACAAACAAAATTATTATTTGATGGCATTAATGAGCAAAAAGACTGTTATATTGGAATCAAAGAAGATAATATAAAATTTGTTGGTCGTACTAAGCCTTCTGGAAACCATGAAATTATAACAAATGTTGGTGCAATAACTCCATCATTTATAGACGCTCATAGTCACATCGGTATGGTTAGGAGTGGAGAGCCTGCTAATGAAGAAGAAGCAAATGAACAAATGGATTCGGTTTATCCACTATCTAATGCTTTACATAGTGTATATATGGATGATCCCTCTTTTCATGAATCTGTTGAAGCAGGTGTACTTTATTCCGTCGTATTACCTGGAAGTGGAAATATAATAGGCGGTAAAGCAGTTTTAATTAGGAATTTTGCGTCAAATATATCTGATGCCTTTATATCAGATATAGGAATAAAAACAGCATTAGGATATAATCCAAGAAGTACTAGAAAATGGAAAGGAACGAGGCCATCAACAAGGATGGGTTCAATAGCAATTCTTCGTGATAATCTATTGAAAGCTAAAAAAGCAATTACACTTTTAGAAAAAAAGAAAAAATCAATTGAAGAAATTGATCCTCAAATGGAACTTTTTATAAATATTTTGAAAAAAAGACACAAATTAATGGTACATTTACATAAAGAAGATGATGTTATGATTATGTTAGAATTAATTAAAGAATTTCAGATAGAAGCCATTGCAAATCATTTATGTGATGTACATAATGAAAATATTTTTTCTCAGCTAAGGTTAAATAGAATTCCGATTATCTATGGTCCTTTAGATTCATTCCCATATAAAGTAGAATTAAAACATGAAAGTTGGAGAAATATAGAAAAGTTAATACGATCAAATTCTAAATTTGCATTAATGACTGATCATCCAGTATTATTGCAACGAAATCTCTTTTATGGATTAAGATATTTGTTAAGATTTGGTTGTTCACGAGCAGAGGCAATTTCAAAAATAACTAAAGAACCAGCAGATATAATTGGAGCTACTAATATAGGACAAATAAAACCTGGTTTTAAAGCATCAGTTACTCTTTGGAATGACGACCCATTTTTATTGTCTAGTTATCCAAAAACAGTATTTGCAGAAGGTGAAATTGTCTATAAAGAATAGTAATTATTTTTATAATAGTTAGATAAATGGTAATAGAATAAAGAAAATATTAAAATTTTTTATAAAGTTAATATCAAATAATCTGCAGAATTATTAAACTGATTGTTGTTATAATATTATTTAAAAATAAATATATTAATGACTATAAATAGAATAATAGAATAATAATTATTAATTTTTATTTTGAATATTAGTTAGATGTATATAATAATTTAACACAAAACTAATCGATATTTTTTTTGACAAACAATAACATACTCTATTTTATTACATACTGGATTTAAATAATTTCATGAATGTAAATATAGTACGAATAAACAATATATCAGTCTATTGTCAACTTTTTATATTGAGATATAATTTTTTAATATATTATTTTACCTTTAAAGAATTTAGAAGTTATTTTCAAAAGTATTGAGAGTTTTTTTGTATCAAAACTATACTTTTCTCATTTACTATCTTGTATTTATCATTATACAGTTTAAATTTGCTTTAATCTATCTTATTGTATATTTCATCATAAGAATTTTAAATTATCTATATTTATTAATTAATTATGGCTATTCTCACTAGTAAAGAAATTTTAAATCGTCTAACTAAAGATATAATAATTGATCCATTTGATATAAAAAATTTAAATCCTAATAGTTATAATCTAACTTTGTATAATGAGCTAAAATTTTATGATTGTGACGTATTAGATATGAAAAAAGATAATTCTACAAAAATTATAAAAATTCCAAATGATGGCATATGGCTAGAACCTGGTGAAACCTATCTTGGTAGAACAATGGAGTATACAATTACTAAAAATTTGGTTCCAATTATCAAAGCACGTTCTTCTATAGCAAGACTTCATATAAATATAATTAATAGTGCAGGCTTTGGAGATATAGGCTATTCTGGCCATTGGACAATTCCTATATCAGTTATTAAAAAAACAAAAATATATCCTTTTGTTACTATTTGTCAAATTTATTATAATGATATTATCGGTGAAATTGATAGAGAATATAATATTAATAATAAGTATCAAAACAGTAGAGAAATAATGACATCAAAAATTTATCAAGAGTTTTGACTTAATACATAAAAATTAACTCCCAATAACACAAAGATAATTATAAAATAAAATGTATATTACTTCTTATTTAGTAATTTCATATTGTTGTTAAATATTACTTATTTACCATCTGCTATAAATCAAGAATATCCTCATTATTCAAATTAATATATTGTATTGTGACTTTTGTTTATTATGGAAAATAAAGCCATGCTTATAGAGAATCAGGCAAAAGAATTAAAATTGAGAGCTCAAAAAGATTCTGTAAGATATGATCCACTATTTAAGGTAGGAACTGAAGTTGAAGCCTGTTTATTAGATGGCAAAGGAGAACCTGTAAATGCATCTCCTCTAATTGAAGAATTACTAAATTCTCAATTTTTTCGAAATTCTGGATGTATGATAGATTATGAGTATGGTTCATGTCAATTTGAATTTAAAACTCTTCCAATATCTTTTACAAATTTGTTAGATCTCGAGGTATTGTATGAAGATTTTATAATTGAACATTTAGAAAAAACTATTCAAAAAGTTTATAAAAATAAAATAGTTATTCCAGTTTTTCTTGGAGGTAATCCTTCTCCAAATATTCTTAAAGATGATATAATAACAAATAATGATAGATATAGAAAGTTATTCGAATGGCAAAGTAAATTCTTCGATATAGAATTAGATGGTAGAAAATTCAAAGCTGCACATATTCCTGCAGCAATTCAGGGTTTTCATTTTCATCTACAGGGAAGAAATCCTACCTATGCAGTAATGATGTTTAACCATATTTTAAATCTTATTTCCTCTGCAATAGTACTTGGTGCTAATAGTAAACTTTTTGCTGGAAAAGTATTTTCATTTCACGAACCACGGATATATTTATATGACCATTCTGAGCAACAAAATTCCGGATTTCCTGCAATTGCAGCGTACATGAATAATATGAATGATTATATTGATTATATAAAATCAAGAAAACCTATACTTGCAAGAGATTACTTTGAGCTTGAAAAAGAAAGGCATGATGATGTACGAATACGTTTAAATTCTGAATTTTATAGAGTTGAAACAAGGATAGTATCTGTACAGGTAGCACCAAAAGCATTAATGGCTATGATTGAATTTTTTGTTGGATATCTGTATAAATCTATTCTTGAAGAGTCGTATGGTCAGAAACTGTTAAGAAACCTTTCTATACTAAGAGAAGAAAGACAAGCTTCTGTACAATCAGGTTTCTATGCATCATCTCATTTTCCTATGATAGATACAATAAAAGTTCAGCTTGATTATGCCAGAAAAGGATTATCTGATTTAAATGTTAAACCTGAATTTTTAAATGTACTAGATAGTCGAGTAAAAAATAGAATCTCGCCAAGCGAATATGTTGCCAATTTATGGGATGAGAAATTTAATGGATCAATAAATCAAACAGTATTTGAGATAATTTCTCATATGTGGGATAGAACAAAAAAAAATCATCCAATAATGTAGCATAATATTAGGTAGATAAAACTACTAATTATTATTTCTTATTTATTTTTATTGATATTTACAAGTTTAAATATATATCCTCGAACCTCATAAAAATAGTTAATTTGAAAAATATTAGCTCTATAATAGATTCAAATATGAATGATCTTGTTTCAGACCTTCAACTCTTAATAAGGCAACCAAGTGTTTCTGCCAAGAAAAATGGATTGCTTGAATGTTCTCATTTAGTAAAAAAGTTAATGGAAAAAGCTGGTATAGAAACTGAGTTGCTTTATCTTCAAGAAAATAATACTAATAATAAAAATAATAATCTCAAAATAAATTCTGAAATTGATAGTATTTGTACTATGCCTCCATTAATCTATGGGGAAGTTAAATCAAAGAGAAATCCCAATGGGAAGACTCTTTTATTTTATAACCATTATGATGTACAACCAGAAGATCCTATTGAATTATGGGAAAATAAAGAGCCTTTTAGTGGGCGAATAAATGGAAATTATATTTATGGAAGAGGATCATCCGATGATAAAGGAGAATTAATAACAAGGATAAAAGCAGTTGAATATCTTTTAAAAAGTTATGGAGATGTTCCTTGTAATATAAAATTTATAGTTGAAGGTGAAGAAGAAATTGGAAGCCCAAACTTAGAAAAGTTTCTTTTACAATATAAAGAAAAACTAAAGTGTGATGGTGTAATATGGGAATTTGGTTACATAGATGAAAAAGAAAGACCAATTATTATGTTAGGAGTTAAAGGTATCTTGTACGTTGAACTTGTATCTAAAGGAGGACCATCACGAGAGGTCCACTCTAGCCTTGCCACACTCATAGAAAATCCTGCTTGGATCCTTGTGGATGCACTCAAAACACTACGCAATAATGATGGTAGAATTTTGATAAAAGATTGGTATAGAGAAGTAAGGAATTTTTCACAAGATGAGCTCAATATATTAGATAAAGAACCATTTGACGAAGAAATATTTAAAAAAGAATATGGCATTAGTAAATTTTTAAATAATGTAAAGGGTATTGATGTAAAAAAATTCTTTGAAGGAAAACCAACATGTAATATAAGCAGTCTAATAGCTGGGTATAGTGGAGAAGGTTCTAAGACAATAATTCCATATAAAGCTATTGCAAAATTAGATTTTCGTTTAGTACCAGATATGGACCCAATTGTGCAGTTTAAAAGACTTTGTGACCATTTTAGAAACCATGGATTTACCGAAGATTTACTAGAAGTTAACTTATTGCAGAAGGAATGGCCAGCACGAACAACACCGGTTAATTCTCCATTTATAAAAGTTATTGAAGAATCTGCTACCGATATATTTGGTTCTACAATAAAAAGTATATCATCGGCAGCAACTGGACCTATGCATTACTTTTTGGACCTCTTAGATGTACCTTGTGTCTGTATTGGATCATCTTATAAATATGGTAAATCTCATTCACCAAATGAATTTGCTAGATTAGATCTATTAAATAAAACAACCAAATGTATAAGTACAATAATCGAAAAGTTTGGGAATTTAAACTAGAATTAATAATGAACTGCACCATTGAATAGTTAGAAACAAGAATATAAAATATTAATTAAAGTGAAAATAAAATAATATATCTTACAAAAATATTTTTGAATTATAATTGTATTTTTAATACACTACTTAATATATATATTTTTTTCAAATATTGATTTCAAATTGATAAAGTTATAGAATAAAGACTGCAGCACTTAAAACTGTTGTCCACATTCCATCCTTATGTCCTTCTGCTGATTGAGTAAAATTTTGAGTTTTGTATATTTTGCCAGATAACTTCCATTCTTCTTTCTTTTCATTCCATGTCAATGAAGAATCATTTGGTAATCCAATTATTGTAGCTAGCATTTCCATAGCCATGTCCTCGGCATAATCTCCTGCTTTTTGTGCAGTTTCTCCTGTGGAATGATGTTCTGAAAGATAACCATATTGATCATTATCGGCGGGATAGGCTAAGCCTATAGAAGAGGCAATAAGTCGATTCGGTTCATTGGTTGATGATCTAGCCATTACTGCAAATGTAATTTGACCGGGTAAAAGATATTTTCGACCCTCTTGAATATTGATTATTTTACATTGAGGAGGCTTAATACTTGAAACAGTAACTAGATTCAAATCTGAGATTTTAGCATCTCTTAATGCAAGCTCAAAACTCGTTAAATAATCCTTGTGTACCCCTTTACCTTTTGTAAAAAAAATTGCCTTTGGAACATAATTAACAGGATTAGAAAATATACTTGAATCAAGAGATTTTCTATACATTATAGCACAAATAGTATAAAAAAGGATATTAAGATTTTCCTATTTAGAATTTTTAATATCCTTTTTCTAAATATAATTTACTGATATTTTTGATCTCTTTTAGATAATTTTAATTATTGTTGCTATTAATGTATTTGATTCTCTTTCGAGTTAGAAGTCTTTTATCTTTACTTCCTATAAATGAATTGATTATGGTACAGGTTCTATCCTACATCTATGGATGAAATCTATTTTCTAATAATTGATTATTTTATTCAAAAGTAAATATATATCTAATTTAAACTATAATATTTTATTTATTTTATCTATTAATAAAGATATATTTTTAATGTGGCTCCCTAACCAATACAATTTATTACATCTATAACATCTATAAAATATTGTATTATTCTCAAATACTTTCTGATGAACTTCATTTTTTATTGTATTTGGATCTTCTACAGCCTTAAGCTTGGTGTTACAAATGCAACAACGGTAGCAATTTATCTTAGTATCTATAAATTTTATTTCTAAGTTGCTAAAAATAGTTACTAAATTTTCGATCTCTGTATTTTTATTTATAAAGATTGAATGACAATTATATTTTTTAGCTCTATAAAATAATTCTTTATCACTTGTTAACAAAATTCTTTTTGTTTGGATTAGTAAATCTAATATTTTCCTATCTTCTGTATCTAAGATATAAATTGTATCAAAGCCTAGAATCCTTAATTTTCTAGCTATTTTTCCTAACATTGAATCTGCTATAAATGAATAATTTTCTTGAATTCTTTATCACCACACTAATTGATTAGAATATTAATTTTAAAATAAGGAACTTAATATTCAAGTTGGCTAATATTAAAACATTGTTTGTTTGTCTAGAAATAAATTTTACTATTATAATTGTTGAGTCTTTGATTTAAGAACATTTAGTGCAGAGCCAGCATAAAACCATTCTATTTGATGATGATTGTATGAATGTTTCAAATTAATTTCTTCTTCTCTTATTTTATCCTCTTCTTCCTTGTGAATAATTTTGCATCTTATAGGTTTTGATGGTTCTAATTTATCTAATCCTATTATGCTTATTCTATCTTCTTCATGTATTTTATCATAGTCTGAACTATTTTCAAAAGTAAGTGCTAAAATTCCTTGTTTTTTTAGATTTGTTTCATGAATCCTGGCAAAACTTTTAGAGATAACTGCAGCACATCCCAAATATCTAGGAGTCATTGCGGCATGTTCCCTGCTGCTACCTTCCCCATAGTTTTTATCTCCTATTATGACCCATTTGAAACCTTTATCTTTGTACTCCCTTGCAATATGAGGATAAGACTCTATTCTTCCATTGAAAATATTCTTTCCATTTCCTATTTGTTCATCATGAAATGAGTTTACAGCACCTAATAGCAAATTATCACTTATTCTATCAATATGTCCTCTATACATTAGCCATGCGCCTGCTGGAGATATGTGATCAGTAGTACATTTTCCTTTTACTTTTGCCAGAATTGGAATTTCTATAAAGTCTTTGCCGTCCCAAGGCAAAAATGGTTCCAGCTTTTGTAATCTTTCACTATTGTTATCAATTATTACCTCGACATTATCTGGATCATCTGCAGGTTCTACATAAACATCCTTGACATTTTCAAATCCCTTTGATGGAACCTCAGGAGCTATTTGTGGAGGTTTGAGTATAAATGCAGTTCCATCTTTTCCTTCAATTATATCTGTAAGAGGATTAAAAGATAGTCTGCCACCAAGAGCTAATGCAATTACAATCTCAGGACTAGCTATAAAATTCATTGTTTCTCTCTTTCCATCATTTCTTCCGGGAAAATTTCTATTGTATGATGTAATAATGGTATTCGGTTCACCACTTTTGATTTCTGGTCTTCTCCACTGACCTATGCACGGACCACAAGCATTCGCTAAGACAGTAGCACCAATATCTTTGAGTACTTTTATTTGTCCATCTCTCTCGATTGTTGCTCTAATCATCTCGGATCCAGGTGTTACCAAAAGAGAAGTTTTTGTTTTAACACCATTCTGATCGGCTTGTTCTGCAATACTTGCTGCTCTGGACATATCCTCATAAGATGAGTTTGTACAACTACCAATGAGTGCTACTGAAATTTTATCTATATAATTATTTATTAAAACATCATTTTTCATCTGTGAAATTGGTCTCGCCAGATCTGGTGTATGAGGCCCAACTATGTGAGGTTCTAAAGAGGATAAATCAATTCTAATTACTTGATCAAAATATTTTTCAGGTTCATTTACAATATCGGTATCTTGGGTTAAAATATCCATATTTTTGTTAGCAATATCTGCAATTTCAGATCTGTTTGTAGATCTAAGGTATGTTTCCATTCTTTGATCATATTCAAAAATTGAACATGTAGCTCCAATTTCTGCACCCATATTAGTTATTGTAGCTTTTCCAGTACAACTAATTGATTTAGAACCTGGACCAAAATATTCTATTATTGCGTTTGTACCACCAGAAACAGTTAATTTTGCAGCTACATACAAAATAACATCTTTTGGAGCTGTCCATCCATTTAACTCTCCTGTAAGATAAATTCCTATTCGTTTTGGATACAATATCTCCCATGGCATACCTGCCATAGTTTCTGCAGCATCTAAACCTCCAACTCCGACAGCTATCATCCCCAATCCTCCTGCATTAGGGGTATGTGAATCAGTCCCAATCATTAAACCTCCAGGAAAGGCATAGTTTTCCAAAACCACTTGGTGAATAATTCCTGCCCCGGGTTTCCAAAAGCCAACCCCGCATTTTCTTGAGGCAGATTCTAAAAATCTATAAACTTCATTATTTTCATATAATGCAGCCTGCGTATCTGATACTCCTTCCATTCTTGCTTGAATTAAATGATCGCAATGAACAGTAGTGGGTAAGGTTGTTCGTTTTAAACCTGATTGCATAAATTGTAAAAGAGTCATTTGTCCAGTTACATCTTGTAATGCAACTCTATCTGGACGTAGAAATACATAACTTTTTCCTCTTTCTAAATTTTGATTTTGATCATCTTTTTCTATGTCAAAAAGATGACCTATCAATATTTTTTCACTTAATGTAAGAGCTCCATGCTTGATTTTTTCTTTATAGATTGAAATATTTTTCCGAGATTTTTCATAAACATTAGAAACCATTTCAGGTGTGGTTTCTACATGGTTTATCATACTCATTCTTTTTACAATATTAATTTATCAATACGGATATAAGAAAATATCTTAATAATCTGGTCGTTGATATGGGAGCTAAAAAAATTAAAGTTTTTGCTTCTTCTATTGAATATTTGACCAAACAAGAAATACAATAAGTTTTTTATAAAAAGTATACTAGACTAGCCCATCCATAAAGTTTCAAAATATCTATAGATTAGTAGAAGATTAGAATCTAAATATATGCATCTATTGGAATTACAAACCTAATGAGTCAATTTTTTATATATCGATTTATATAAGGTTTTTTATAGCTAAAACATAATAAAATCATTCTATAGAGTTTTAATGCTAATGTTATATGCATCTTTAAATATCAATTTTTATACATGTTTGATGTTAATCTACATTATAACAAGCAGAATTATATTTTTCTAACCATGGTTATAAACGGGCGTTAATAGTTTTGTAATTATCTTGGTAGTAGTATATGTATATAATGTAAAGTAAAGGTGAGTGCTTTGGATTGGTTTACTTCTAAATGAAGTTGTTCATAGATAATAAAACAAAATAACTAGTTTTAGTTTACATAAATAACTTACAAACTAATGTCTTTACAAAACTCAATTTAATATGAACTTATGACCAATCTCTCATTTTTCTCAAATTATTATATATTTTAATAATCAAAAAAGACTATGGAATATAAAATCCATTTATTAGCAATTACATCCATTCTTGCATTTGCTTTAATTACAGCAGCAGGAATGTCAATAACTGCATTTGGGAGTGTTTCACCACCACTACAAAAAGAAGACGACGGCAACGGTGAACCACCAGAAACATTACAATGTCAACCAGGTCGGCACGTTGATCCAACAACACAACAATGTGTTCCAGATGAAACAAAAATAACATGTCCGCCAGGTCAACTCTTTGATCAAACATTAAAACAATGCATTACAGAAAACCAATAATCAATGACTCACTTCCAGGGCCTGAACCATTAGTTTAAGAAAATAAATTCTCTACCCTTCTCTTCCTAGTCTGTCTGTAAGAACACTCACATGCTAGGTATAACTCCTCTCTATCTTTTTTCTATAAAAGTAGCAAGGATGGAATATTAATAAAATAATATAATATAATAATATATCAAATATATATAGAAAAGTTAGTTTAACTATCCAGCCGACTCGGTGGATTCAACTTCCCATTCTTTAAATTCATCTTGTAGTTTATTATTATGTTTAATATCTTTAATGTTTTCTAGTTTATTATTAGTTTCCTCTTTTTCTTTTTCTTTTTTATTTTCTGACATATATTATCCATGAATTCATGTACATTAAATTATTTACCACTTTCATAAAATCAGGAAATCCCAATTCTTTTCAATATTATTAAATTTTTATAGAATATTTCTATTTTATCGAGATTTTAATGCCTGATAGCTCCTATAGTGAGTCCTCGGATCATTTGTTTTTGAAATATTAGCATTAATACTAAAATTGGAACTAAAGCTATGTTTATTCCAGCAGTTAAGTAACCCCATTCGATTCTGTATAGAGAAACAAACTCATATAATGCTACTTGAAAAACCATAGAATCTGATCTATTAGACAAAACTATTGGAAGTATGAATTCATTCCATGAGAATCTAAATGCTAAAACTGCTGCAATAGCAAATCCCGGCATTGACAAAGGGATAGTTATTCTTCTTAAGACTCCTAAATTTGAACATCCATCTATTAGTGCAGCCTCCTCTAACTCTTTAGGAATGGTTTCAAAATAGCTTTTAAGTAAAAATATATTTAAAGGAATAATTAATATTTGAAAAGTTAATATTAAACCTATAAGAGAGTTTAATAATCCTATTTGGGAGAACATAATATATAATGGAATAATATTGATTAATACTGGTATCATAAAGAGTCCTAATATAATACTAAGCAAAATATTTTTACCTTTGAATTGAAATCTAGCAAAGGCATAACCGCCCAAAGCACTTATTGCAACACTGATTACAGTACTTCCTATACTAACTAAGAAACTATTAAACAGGCTATTGACTATATGAGGTTCTGTAATTACAAATAGATAATTTTCAACAGTAGGATTCTTAGGAATAAATTGTGGAGGTATGGATGTTGCTTCTTCATTGGATTTGAGTGATGTTGAAAGAACCCAAATGAGTGGTACTATAGTAATAAAGAGATAAGTAAATAGCAATATGTATATAACTGATTTTTCAGCATAGAACCATTTAGAATATGTAAATAAGGAAAGATAATCTTTTATCATTATCTATTTAACTTTTATTATTATTATATATTATTTCTTATTTCTTCCATCAAATAGTCTAATATATACTAATGCAATTGATATATTCATAATAATAAGTAATATGCCAACTGCTGCTCCTTCTGAGAAATACCCAAATTCAAAAGCTTGTTTATACATGTATAAAGACATTGTTGTTGTTGAAAACAATGGACCTCCATTGGTCATAATCAATTGTAAATCAAAAAAATTAATTGTCCAAACTGTTACTAAAATTAAATTTGTTAAAATAAATGGTTTTAAAAGTGGAAGAGTTATATAAATAAATCTTCGAAATTTTGTTGCTCCATCAATAATAGCTGCTTCATAAAGTGTAGGATTAATTGAAAGTAATCCTGCGGTAAGAAATAATATTGTGAAAGGTGTTCCATACCATGTATTTGCTATAATAATTGTCCATATGGCTAATGCAGGATCAGAAAACCATTGAATAGAATCTAACCCCAATTTTTCAATTCCATAATTAATAATACCAAAATTATCATCAAAGAGAAACTTAAATGAGAAACCTGTAATAACTGTGGATACAGTCCATGGAATAATAAATAGTGTTCGAAAAAGTCCTGAAGCTCTAATTTGTTGATTTAACAAAAGAGCTATTAAGAGACCAATCCCAAACTGAAGAAGGACTGTCCCTAATACAAAAACTAATGTAACTTTGAGTGAATTAAAAAAATTAGGATCTGCAAAAATATTATTAAAGTTTTTAAATCCAACAAATTCCCATTCTTTTATTATTGTAAGAATAGATACGTCATGTAATGAGATATATATGTTCCATAATAAAGGAAAAAAAAGAAATAGAAATAATATTATTATACCAGGTAATAAAAAAAGATAAGGTTCAAAATTTTTTAAGATTAACATTGAACTGCTTAAGCAATAAATTGGATTGCAGAGTAAAATTAGATCCGACTAGTTACCAGCCTAGGGCTTTTTCTGATTGTTTTGCAGCTTCATCTAATGCAGTTTTAGGATCCATTCCATTGTATACTTGTTCAATTGCATTTCTTATATGCTCGGCAATAATAGGATACTCAGGAATATTTGGTCTTCCTTTTCCTAATGAGATTAAGGAAACTAGCTCTTCATAATAGGGAATTGTTAATTTCAGCTTCTCTGAGTAAGGACCTTCTCCTATACTTTTTTGTGTAGGGAGATATCCTTGTTGTAATAACATGGGAATCAAAACTTCAGGTTCTAGCATTATAGTAAGAAGCTCCCATGCTAATTCCTTATTTTGTGATGTCTCAGGTATACTTAAGATCCACCCACCCATTAGAGTAGAGGTATTTGTTGAATTTGAACCACTTGGAACAGGAAACATCGGAATCATTCCTATTTTTTGATCTAAGGTATTCCATTCGATTTTTGGAAATTGTCCTAATATCCATGATCCTTCAAGCATTACAGCAAATTTTTTATCTGCAAATTCTTGACCCCAGAAATGATTAATTTGAGGTCTAATTCCCGCATCAACTTGATCTTTTAAGAATTGAAGAGCTTTTACACCTAACTCATTGTTATAGATAGGAAACCAATAATTGCTTTTTGTTGGATGTCCATCTCTTTTTTCAAGTATTTCTCCACCTAACATCCATAGATATGGATACCACATATCAGGTGAATGGTTGGCGCCTACTAAATGCATACCTTGAATTCCATCTTTGTCTAAAATTTCATTTAGTTTTTTAAATGATGATATGTATCCATTCCAATTCTTTAACTGATCTGGATTTATCCCTACTTTATCCAAAAGATCCTTCCAATACCATAATCCTCTAACATCTGTCCATGCCCAAATGCCTTTGACTTGATCATTGTATAATCCTCCCTCCCAATTTTGACTATACCAATCAGATGACTTGTTCCATTTTTTCGTATTAGATGTAAGATCTGACAAAAATCCACCTTCTGCAAATTCACCCAACCATATCTGATCTATTGAAACAAGATCAATTGGAGTTTTACCTGCCATTGCAGTAAGGATTTGAGTTCTTGTATCGGAATATGGTAACACTCTAAAATCTATTTTGATCTTTTTATCTGGATGTCTTTCATTTAGTATCTTTGTTGCATTCTCTAAAATTATTTCCCATCTTTCCTTCGGTTCAGCAAATATGGCATTAAGAGTTATTTCTTCTTGAGCAATAATAGGTATAAAATTTATTATTGAAATAAACAGCAAAGATAACATTACAAAAGATACTATTATTAAAAATTTTGACGTGGGCAATTTAGATTTATAAAAGAATTCATTATTACTGCTGCTATTATTATTATTAATCATTATTTTGTAATAAATGTAATATTTTTTAAAGGTTATCTAAGTGTATTGTATCTGTTATTCTAAATCATTTGTTGTCATTATATATGCCCTTTATATTATGTAATTATTTTATTTTATATTTGCAAAATATATTAAATATTACTTTTTTAGTAGATTTAGTGAGTACTTCCTGTCAAGAATAACAATTAAAAATTTAAGTAAAAGTTATGGGGTAGTTGATGCTGTAACGAAATTTTCTGTAGAAATTGATTCAGGAAAATTTTTAGTCTTATTAGGACCTTCTGGATGCGGAAAAACTACTATAATAAAGTGTATAGCAGGGCTTATTGACCCTACAGAAGGACAAATTTACATTGATGATATTTTAATAAATAAGCTTCCACCAAAACAACGTGATGTAGCAATGGTATTTCAAAGTTATGCATTATATCCACATATGACCGTATACGATAACATTGCCTTTCCTTTAAAAATGAGAAAAGTACCAAAAGATGCTATAAAAAATCAAGTAGAAAACATCGCCAGTTTATTAGACCTTACTCCATTTCTAAAACGAAAGCCTAAAGAATTGAGTGGTGGTCAAATGCAAAGAGTAGCTTTAGCTAGAGCACTTGTTAGGAAACCCAAATTATTTTTGATGGATGAACCCTTGAGTAATTTGGATGCTAAATTACGTATGCAAATGAGAACAGAAATAAAAAAATTACAAAAGAAAATAGGAATTACGACGATCTATATAACTCATGATCAAATTGAAGCTATGAGTATGGCCGATCAAATCATTGTTATGGATAAAGGATTAATTCAACAAATAGGTTCACCTGAAGAGATTTATTATAAACCACAGAATCTCTTTGTTGCAAATTTTATAGGAAGTCCACCTATGAATATCTTAAATTTTAATATATCTAAAAACTCTCAGGATTTTTTCCTCAAGTCTGATCCAATTGAAATTCCAGTTTCAAAAATATTTTTACCATTTTTAGGAAATAAATCTTCTAAAATTATTTTAGGTATAAGACCTAAAGATTTTGTAATTGTTGATAAAAGTCAAAAGAATGAAACTGATACAATATCTTTTATAGGAAAATTATTATTCACAGAATTACTGGGAGATGAAGTCATCCATGAATTTAAATTAGAAAATAATAGTGTACTAAAAGTTTCATCAAATACATATAATTTTTACTATCAACAAAATGATGTATTTAATTTGGTAGTAAAATATAAAAATGTACATTTCTTTGATTCTCAAACGGGAAAACGTTTATTTTGATTCATATTTATATAAATAATATTATATAAAAGTCAAATTACTAAAATAAAAAAATTGAAACATCATTTACTACTAGCATGTCTACTATCTTATAATTTTAGTATTTAAATATAATAGAATATTGCGTATGCAAAGAACATAAGGATGATCTTATACAAATGAAGATTGTAATTTATGTTAAGGAATAAATCTATATTTATGTAGTCTTTAACCTTTCATAATATGAAAATTTATGATGTAATGTCAGTTGATATTGTTTGTGCAAAGAAAGATGCGACAATTATAGAAGTGGCAACAAGAATTGTTTTAGGTGTATTCAACGGAATTCCTATAATAAACGATGATGGGATGGTCATTGGAATCATAACTACAATAGATATATTACGTGCTATTAAAGAAGAAAAAGATCTCAACAATACCATAGTAGGAGATATAATGGCAATTAATCCAATAGTGATTAAACAAGATAAAGAGATTGAGGAAGCAATCGATATTATGGATAAAAACAGTATTTTCATGATTCCAGTTGTTGAGGATGATGGAAGAATAATTGGAATTTGTTCAAGATCCGATATATTAAAAGAAATTCTAAATGAACGATTTGTAGTGATAGGTAGAAAAAAAACTACAACAACAACAATAGGTGAAGGTTAAAAATTATGAAAGATCTACATAGTAAAGATTTGGGAAATTCCCAGAAAAATGTACAAATCTTGCAAGATAGATTGTTAAAAGAACTATGTTCTAGAGATTACCATTCCAAACGATTAGGTAATGCGCCTATATTTGATATAGATGATATTTATAAAAAATCATTCAATGATATAGAAAAAAAATATTTTTTGAGATTTCTTACTTGGTTTGCTGAAGACTCTGAATATATTCAATTTCTTTTTGAAAATAAAATTGCCCTTACATTTATTGGCAGAAATTATTGCGTCATTTCACAACAATATAAATAGACAATAAATACTATTTTTTATTGTTTATTTTTGATAAAAATACTTAAATTGACCAAAATAAAAATAAAAAACTCTAAATTTGAGTTTAGAGAGAGAAATGAAGTAACTTTTATTTATTTTTAGTTAATTTTATTGTACCATCAATAAATATTTTATATCAATTTAATTTATTCTATGGAACCAAGCAATATATTTATAAAATTGGTTAAAAAGTAAATAGGTTATAAAAACAAAATATTAAGTCTTATATCCAATCTCTCTTAAAAAATTTTTCCTTTCTGTTATATTTTTTTCATCTTCTATTCCCTTAGGCTTATAACCATCTACAATCCCTATTATTCCTCTTCCTTGATCTGTTTCTATATAAATTATTTCAATTGGGTTGGCTGTTGCACAGTATATATTAACTATTTCTGGAACAGATCTGAGCATTGATAAAACATTAATAGGAAAAGCATTTTTTATTAAAATTATTAAACTATGTCCAGCTGATAATGAATAAGCATATTGACTCGATTCTTTTTTAAGTTCCTCATCATTTCCATCGTATCTAACCAAGCACTGTCCGCTAGCCTCACAGAAAGCTAATCCGAATTTAATATTAGGAACACAATTCATTAAGCATTCATAAACATCTTCAACAGTTTTGATAAAATGACTTTGTGCAACTATTATTTGGGTATCTTTGGTAGGTTCTATTTTTATTTTATTTATTTCCAATAATATGATAGATTAAGATATTCAATTAAATCTTTCTAGAATATTTTTATTCATTATTTTTTTTAATTAATTATTTAATTTATTATTTAATTTATTATTTAATAGTCCTTTTCTCTACCATCTTGATGGCAGGAATTACATATACCGCATAATTCACAAGTTCTGCTTTTCTCTATATTGCATTTGCTACAAATAACTGCAGGAGTATGAATACTTGATTCATGATATTGATGAGGAATACGAATTCTGGTCATGTCTTTAATCTTTAATACCATGCACTTGTTCTTAAATTTTGGTATGATAAAATTATTTTTTTATTTTAGTTTTCTTTTAACAATCTATGTTATTTAAATCCTTAAAAACTTGTTTGGCTAATAAATGATATGGAAAATGAGAATACCCATAGGTGTGAAGTATGTGATTCACCTGTTACAGAGTTAGTTTCTATCAAAGTTGAAAATGATAACATAATTAAATTAGGAAAATATTTCAATGGAAATTGGATTTGTGATGATTGTTCTCTAAAACAAAAGGGTATAAAATCAGAATCTATTGATTATTCCAAAGAAGATAGTGAGCAATCTTTAGGAATTGCGTCATCAAAAGATGTATCTCCTAATACCCCTCCTGCTTAATTGGAATTATCTTATTTCCTTTTGAGATTCTTTTTCTAATATTATACAAAATTATTTTAGCCTTGTTTAACAGATAGTACAAAAAGATAACAATCATTATAAACCTCGTACCTTCTTTTAAAAGATAATTAGATTTGCTTTTTTTTAATATTTGTTATTCGATCAAATAGTATCATACTTTTAATGAGAGTTATTTATCTAATAATGGCAGTATTAAATAAATAGATAAATATTATTGAAATTCATATTTAGAGAAAATTATAATTAATTATTTCTATAATAAATATCTATTTCTGGAGTTCAAATGCACGATTTTAACACGCATTATATAATTGTTAAATAAGGATTAGTCTATTGTATTTTAAATGTTATATTCATTTGATAGCAAAATCAGATTTAATTATTACGTTTCACATAGGTTTACTATTTTAGATATTGATTTAAGTGAAGATAGAACGATTTTGAAATAAAGGATGTATTATAGTAATGTATGAGTATTATTATTTTTTTAGTTATAGTATGAAAAATATTTTTTTATATTCTGATTTATTAGTTTTTATCAGTTTATTTACATCTATATTATTTGGATGGATTTATCTTTTTATAAAATTGTTTAATTCTTATTGGTCGAGTCGTTTACACAGTAGTGAATTATCCTTAATAATAACTAATAAAAGTATAAATCCTAAAAATTTTTATAAAAATAATAATACATCTTTTCCATTTGTAAGTATAATATTACCTGCAAGAAACGAAAAAGAGAATATTAAGAAATGCCTACATTCCTTATTATCTCAAGATTATTGTAATTTTGAAATAATCGCAGTTGATGATAATTCATCTGATAATACTTTATCTATAATGCTAGAAGTACAAAAAGAATACAATAATAAGCAAAAAAATAAACGATTACCAAAATTTGTTCAAACAAAGCGTAATTATCCAATTTTAAAGATAATATCACTCAAAGAAAAGCCTAAGGATTGGACAGGTAAAACATGGGCATCAGAACAAGGTTATCTCGAAAGTACAGGTAATATTTTACTATTTACTGATGCAGACACTATTTATAAAAAAAATGTAATTTCTTATGTAATTTCTTATATGATATCAAAAAAACTTGACGTTATAACTGGTGATCCTTTTATTGAATTGAGAGACTTTTGGTCAAAGATATCAATGCCATTATGGAAACTTATGTCATTTACACTAGGAAAAGATGTTAAAGATATCAATAATCCTAAATCTAAAATTGCGTTGCTTATGGGATGTTTTATTATGATCAAAAGGGAAGTATTCGAAAGTATTGGTACTTTTAAATCGGTTAAAAGTGCAATACAGGAAGATCAAGCTTTGGGAGTCCGAATAAAAGAATCAGGTTATAAATTGAGAATGATACCAATGAATAATTTTATTTGTGCATTGTGGTCTCGTGATCTTTCAACTTTATGGCATGGAATTGGAAGAACAATTGCACCTATGATTCTTAAAGAAAAGGAGAAAGTTTTTATTAATTTTGTATCCATTATTTTAATGACTACATTACCTCATATGTTGCTAATATATACTATTTACTTAAACTTTGTATATTCAAATAATTTTGCTATAGCAAATAGTATACATATTTTTGATAACTATTATCATACTCTATTTATATTTAATTTAATTGTCTGTTTAATGTCTCTGGTAGGAATCTATATTAAAGTAGTAAAAACATATAAAATAAATCCGCTTTATACTTTACTAAGTCCAATAGGATCAATTTTTCTTATTATTGCATATCTTTCAACCATAATTCCATTCCTGCTATCATCAAAATCTATTGAATGGAAAGGAAGAACTTTTGCATACAAAAAAAAAGAACAATCGAATTATGTAGGTAAATGAGATTATCAATCTAACAAAATTTAATTTGATAATATACAATAAGATTATAGCCAACTAGATATTTGTAATTAATATTTAATTGAATCTTTATTAGCAAGCAGACAGGGGATAAACAACAGATATAGTATAATAAAAGATTGTCACATTATACTTTAAAGTTGAATTTGATGATGATATAAAATATATGTGTTGATATAATGAAGTATAATTTATTACAGCTTTTATAACTAATTAAACTAGAAACAGATATTTCAAATTATGAATGACTTATTTACCAAGCAAGTTAACAATTTGTTAATTATTTTTTAAATATTATAACTATGCGCATTCTTAGATACTCTATTTTTTTAGCAATAAGTTATTGAAAAAGATAAATATATAAAATCGTTATAGTTTGATCAATTATTATGTAATGTTTATAAAAAATTATTAATAACATAAAAATGAAATGAAACTTATAAAAGTAATTAATATATTTCTAAAAATTTAAATATAAATAACTTGGAAGATAAATACAAACCAATATATTTTTTTAACGATACTGATGAAAAAAATAAGAAACTTTTTGGTGAAAAGGGTACAAGATTAATAGAAATGACTAAACAAGGAGTTCATGTTACACCAGGTTTTATTGTTACTAGTACAATGTGCTTATTATTTTATGATAATCAGGAAAAATTACTTCAATTTCTAATGACTGAAATTCGGGCAGCTATTGGAAAATTAGAAAAAATAACAGAAAAAATATTTGGAGATTCGCTAAATCCATTATTTGTATCTGTTAATTCTAGTCCAGCTGTTTCAATCCATGGAATGATAGATAATATATTAAATTTGGGAATGAATGATTCAACTGTCTTAGGACTAATTAAACAAAAACATAACCAACAAATAGTATGGGAATCTTATATTAAATTTATCATTTCATTTTCAACTATTGTATTAGGAATAAGTATGGACACTTTTAAAGAAATTAAAGAAGATAAACAAGAAATTAATCATAATTTTTCGAATAGAAAACAAGATAAATATCTACTTTTAATAAAGAAAATGAAATCATTGATTAAAGAGAAATATAATATTGATTTTCCTGACGATCCATATAAACAGCTTGAACTTGCGATTTCTGCAATATTCAAATCATGGATGGGAAAAAAAGCGGTAGAATATCGACATCAAAATGGAATAACTAAAGATATTGCAGATGGCACAGCCATAATTGTCTGTGAAATGGTTTTTGACAATATAGGAAAAGATATTTAGGAATATATATTTTATTTTCAATTTTTCATAGCAGCACTAAAATATTGTTTGTTTTTCTGGTAAATTTAATCCTCATGATCTTTCATTTTAATAATATCTAATACATTCTCATTCTTATCATATTCGATTAAAACCCTATAATTATCTAGTGCAAACTGATGAAATTCCTTATCGAATAATAACGTATTTGTAAATAAATCTAAAACTTCTCCGGCAGTTTGTTTTGCTGGATTAATTTTCTTATCTTCTCTAGTTCTCATATATTTTTTTATTATATGATCTAGTGCTCTTATACCACCTTCTTTAGTTTGGTAAGTTTTTGCGTCTTTGGCCGCTTCTTCTTCATCCCAATTTTTTATCAAAATGATAATTATACTCTATTTAAAAACAAATTATTTAATTGCTTGTATTAAAGATTATAATGGAAAGGATCATTATTCTTAATGTTATAAAGATGCAAAAACATGAAGGCTTGACCTTCTTGAATATTGTGAAATTCTAGAATGAAAGAAAAAGAAGAAGAAGAAATTGACTGTTTGCTAAAAATAAAATAAGAATTAAGTTAATACTTGAATTACTCACTATATTAGTAGTTAATGTATTAATATAGTATATATATCAGCAAATTTCGCAATACAATATCTAGCTTTCCTACTTCAGTTCATTACAAAGGAAGATGAAAAGAAAATTTCGAAATGCAGTATGTGATAGGTCAAATCTATCGATCTATAACTGAGATTAAAAATTTACAAATTGTATAAAAAAGAATAAAGCTAATTGTCATAGCCTGATCAATTGTGATATCAATATACACTACAATTATGTAGCCAGACTATGACTGTACAGACGACTCCATTTGAAGTTCTTTGGTAAATAATATCTGATCTTATGATATATAAGGTTTGATTCAAAATGCATGGTTTTAGCATATCAGATGATCCTTATTCAATATAGACAAAATGATAATTATTATAAATAATCTTTTTAAACAATAACAATTGGAAAAATAGTAGTTAATATATAAGATATCAAGATACATCAATATCTAAATTTCAATTCTTTTTGTTAATTGATTTTGTCTAGAGATTATAAACTAAAGATCAACCAGTAAATTTTTTTATCTTCAAATAGATTTGATAAAGTGTAAATACTATTGATTCAACAAAAATTAAATAACAGATTCATTGAGGCTCATTTGCTACACATGTCCTCTATTTTGGTTTTTCAGTCCAAAGAACTCCAAACAGAACCTGTTAATTAAACAAATACAATATAGTTAAATAAAGTTATAAACAAATTTTTCTATGTGATTATTTTTTTAATATGATAATATAAAAATAATTTTGGAATAGTAGTTATGATGTTTGATAAAAAAAGATATTGATGAATATTACATTTATAAATTTATATCTGAAATTTCCATTTAGGATTAATTAATTATAATAAATACGATCTAATTTACTAACTATGGAATATACTAATTGGTTTAAGCATAAAGGTATAAATCTGTAATTATAACTATGTTAATATTAATATCAATGAAATTTTTATTGAAATAAATAAAGATTAATTATTAAATATTAATATGCATTCTATACAATTCAAAAATTGAATTTCTAATATGTACATAAATATAGATACTCATAATAAAATATTATCATATACAAAATATTTGTATAAAATGATGATTAAATTCACATACATACAATATTTATTTTATCATTGATTATTGTAAGAGTCTTAAAGCAGACAAAGAATTTTATAAATGTGTCTAACTATCATGTTTGTAGATAATGTCTTTTAATAAACGGTATTAAGAAATTAATCACCTATTCTATCTTTCATAATATATTCTATTAGTTCATCGATACTGGCACTAGCTATGCAACATACTTTATCTGCTGCTCCATAATACAACAAAAGTTTTTTATTCAATACAGCTATTCCAGTAGGAAATACTACATTATTAACATCACCTATTTTTTCATATTTTTCTATAGGCTCTAAAAGAGGAGTTTTAGTTCTTGCAATGACTTTTCTTGGATCTTTAAGATCTAGCATTGCAGCACCAACACGGTAAATTTTGTCTTTGTTTACACCATGATAAATCAATAACCATCCTTCTTTAGTTTTAATTGGTGATGGACCCGCTCCAATTTTAAGTTCTTCCCAATCTTGTTCAGGTTTTAAAAGTAATATAGAATCAGTCAATCTGAATTCTGAATCACTTATACTTAACCAGATACTAGGTTTAATTGAGTGAAAATTAGAATTACTTCCATTCCAGTTACTAGGACGATGTAGTTTAAGATAAGAATTAGATAAACTATATCCCAAGTTAAATTTTTCAGGAAAGAAAATTACATCTTTGTTATTATCAAAGTTGGAAGTGATAATACCTAGTTTAACAAATTTATAATAATCTTTTGTAACTGTTAGTGCAGAATAAATTTTTGGATGATTTCTTACATAATCAGAGAGAACTACATAAGTGATAAAAATTTTATCTTCAATTTGTGTTATTCGTGGATCTTCCATTCCATATATTTCATAATCTTCTGTTTGACAAATCGCAATCTTATCACGTCTAGTAAATTGAAAACCATCATTACTCTTTGCATAACCTATTCTAGAGATATAATAGTCATATTCTCCAACCGCTCTATAGAGCATATGAAAATTATTTCCATCATAAGATACGGAGCAATTAAAAACTGCCTTTGATTCCCACCAATGATCTTTATTAGGAACAAGTATCGGATTTTTAGAGTATCTTTGAAATACTGTCAGCTGAAGATCACTATTAATTATATTCAATTTATTATTTTAAAGAATATTATTAAAAATGATGAGAAAAAATATAGTAAAATTCATCTAATTAAATTTCTATATAATAAATTCTGTATCTCTTCTAATTTTATTAACGATAATTATGAATTAGGAAAATTCCTTTTTAACTATTTCAATTTAATTTTATTTTATTATAATTGTATTTATTTCAAGGCAATTTAAGATACATATAGTTCATAGAAATTTTTAAAATAAATTTTATGATTCTAGATCCTTATATAACAATAATTATCTTACATTACAAAAGTTTTCTTTGGATATAATTATATTAGAAGACATTATATCATTACTTATTTAAGAAGAGACTAAAATAAAGTTTCTAAATAATATTAACATTTATCAATTAATTATATTAGTAGTAGTTAGAAATAGATTGAAATAGATTGCAAAAGATCATAAAAAAACTCAAATCTGTTGTCAATTAGTAGTATATTTGTTTAATAATGCTGCTTTATTAAAATATAATTGATGAATTCTATCCAAGATCAATTTGACGTTGCAGGTTTAAGCATTTCCAAAAAATTTCTTTCAGTCATGAATACAGAAACTGTTAGGAATGTCAAGAATATCCTCGTTAATTGTGCAAAAGATCTAGAAATCATAGATTATATTTATATTATTGATAATACTGGGATTTTAAAAGGTGTAGTATCCATACGTGAGTTATTACAATCTGATGCTGACATTCAGATTGATAAAATGATAAAGAGAAAGCCTATTACAGTCAATTATTTTACAGATCAAGAAAGAATAATTTATTTGGTATTAGATCATGAATTGAAGGCAATTCCAGTTGTAAACAATGAAAATCATTTAGTAGGTGTAGTTCCCTACCGGGCTATAATCAATATTTTTCACAATGAATTTCGAGAAGATATTCTCAAATCAGGAGGCATACATCATCATATAAAAGAAATTGAAGATATAACAACTCCTGCTAAAAGATTGATAAAAGCTAGATTGCCCTCATTGATAATAGGACTCTTTGGAGGTTTATTGGCTGCCTATGTTGTAAGAGGTTTCGAAGATATTTTAAGCTCATATTTGACTTTGGCAGCATTTATTCCTGTTATAGTATATCTTAGTGATGCAGTAGGAACTCAATCTCAAACTTTAATAGTTAGAATGATAGCTCTAGAACCAAATTTTTCATTTCGAAATTACATGTCTAGGGAAATAATGATTGGCTCTATTCTTGGAATAACGTTAGGTGTTATACTTTTTATAGTTGTTTTTATTGGTTGGCTCTCAATTACTATAGGCGTAATAATTGGCATATCAATATTTTTCAGTATGCTTTTTCAGGCATTCGTATCAACGTCTCTCTCAATATTATTAACAAAATTTCGAATAGATCCTGCAATATCTTCTGGACCATTAACAACAATAATGAGTGATTTTACAACTCTAGTAATATATTTTAGTATTGCAACTGTATTTCTGAGGTCCTTGTAATAGGTAAAATTATTTTCTTGTAATGCTATTAATTTAACATTAGAAGAATTATTATAGTGTTTTTTTAATATTGTCCTTACTTGATTCTAAAAGATGATTCTATTAATATGCATAGAATGCTGAAAGGTAAAATTGAAATTCAAAATCGTGTTCCTGTTGAAAATATTTTTGCAAAAGAAAACAGCTTAATTAATTTAATTTATACTCCGGGTGTTGCATATGTTGCAGCGGAGATAGGTAAAAATAAAGAGTTAGCTTATGATTTTACTTCTAAATGGAATAATGTCGCAATTGTATGTGATGGATCTCGCGTATTAGGTCTTGGTAACATCGGTCCTGATGCAGCTCTTCCAGTGATGGAAGGAAAGTCAGTTCTCTTCAAGATTTTAGGTGGGATAAATGCTTTCCCTCTCTGTATTGCAACTCAAGATAAAGAAGAGATAATAAATTTTGTGAAATATATCCAACCTTTATTTGGTGCTATCAATATAGAAGATATAGAATCACCTAAAGTTTTAGAAATTATAGAAAGGCTAAAAGAAGAAATTTCTTTGCCTGTATTTCATGATGATCAACACGGAACTGCTATAATTACATTATCTGCATTGATAAATTCTCTTAAACTCATAAAAAAACAATTAGAAAAAATTAAAGTTGTAATTTTAGGTTCAGGATCAGCAGGATATGGAATAACTAACATTCTTACTTCTGCAGGATGTAAAAATATAATAGTAGTTGATAGCAAAGGTGCAATTTATAAAGA
>DASSVK010000064.1:0-32957 GCA_035706205.1 Nitrososphaeraceae archaeon
ATGGAGGGGATGGGATTCGAACCCATGACCACCTGCGTGTAAGGCAGGTATCCTAACCAGTCTAGACAACCCCTCCGTTATTGATATGATTCAGTTATAACTAATATATTAATTATGATAAAGCTGTTTACTTTGTTAATACTTTTATTAAAGAATAATCTATAAATTGAAATTTATTGTATTGTTTTTATAATATCTTGATATATTTTCTTTATAAGATAAAATAAAGACTATCCCTTATTGAACTTTAAGTAGATGTATATATTTGTAAAATGACTTAGGTATACTACCAAAGAAAAAAATATATCAATATTTTAACAAAAAGTTCTAATTAACTAGACATATAAAATATAATTCAGCAATTAAATAATAAAAGTCATTTTCAATAATTAAGTAAATCTAAATTTAAACTAGCTGTTATACTAAATAATGAAAATAGTTTTGATAAGATGATTATAATAAATATATATCACATGTTAAGGATAGGCAAGCATTTATTTAAAAAAATGTATAATAAAAAAATATAATACTGAAAATGCAACTACTATATGATAGAATCCTGGTTGGGATAAAAATGGTCTTAACAAAAGTTTTTTTCAAAGCTCAATAATTACAAATTTTTTAACTTTAAAATTTGTATTTAATACAACATTTTTAAATTAGGAAAGAAATTCAAAATTGTAATAATGAGTGCAGTAGAATCCTATAAAAAAATCTTTGAGTTGATGAAAAGTCATCATGATTGGTTTGCTAATTCTATTCCATTAATTGCTAGCGAGAATATTCCCAGCACAGCAGTAAGAGAGGCAATAGTATCTGACTTTGGAAATAGATATGCTGAAGGATGGCCCGGTGAAAGGGTATATGCTGGTTGTACTTTTATTGATCAAGTTGAAATAATCTGTAATGAACTTGCTAGGAAAGTTTTTAATGCAGAATTTGCTGATTGTCGTGCAACATCGGGAGTTGTTGCAAATTTAGCAATCTATTCAGGATTTACTTTTCCAGGAGATACGATGATGGCTACAGCTATCCCGAATGGAGGACATATTTCTCATGGAAAAAAAGAACATTTTGGTACAGCAGGTCATGTATGTGGATTAAACATTGAATATTTCCCTTTTTCAAAAGAAGAAATGACAATTGATATTGATTTGACTAAAAAAAAGATTTTGGATTTGACTAAAAATGGTAAACCTCCAAAATTAGCTATGTTTGGAGGAAGTTTATTTCTTTTCCCACATCCTGTAAAAGAATTAGCCGATTTTATGCATGATCATAAAATATTTATTAATTATGATGGGGCCCATGTTGCCGGATTAATAGCAGGAGGTGAATTCCAAGATCCCTTAAGAGAAGGAGTTGATTCTATGACTATGAGTTCTCATAAAACATTATGGGGACCTCAAGGAGGAATCATACTCTCTTTAGAAAGACATTCAGAGACAATTAAAAAATCAGTATTTCCTGGTAATACAAGTAGTCATCATTTACATCATGTAGCTGGTAAAGCTGTTGCATTAGCAGAAGTATTGGAATTTGGAAAGGATTATGCTAAACAAGTCATAAAAAATGCTAAACAATTAGCAGAAAGTTTGGTAGATTGTGGATTTACAGTATTAGGAGAAAAAAGAGGTTTTACACAATCACATCAGATCGCAGTAGATGTTTCAAAATATAATGATGGTGGAACTATTGAAGAGGATTTGGAAAAATCTAATATAATTCTTAATAGACAATTACTTCCAGGAGATATCCAGGCAGGCAGACATTATATGCATCCTAGTGGTGTTAGAATTGGAGCTAATGAAATAACAAGATTAGGAATGAAAGAAAGTGAAATGATAGAAATAGCTAATTTTATAAAAAGAGTTGTTATTGATAAAGAAGATACTAATAATGTTAAAAGAGATGTTTCTGAATTTAAGAAACAATATCAAAAACTAAAATATGTTTTTGATGGACAACTTGAAGCTTATAAATATATTAGCCTAGTTCACTTCTAATAACTTAATTTTTTTAATTTTATCCAAAAAAAACCAAATCAAATCCTTTTATAATTTTTAACTAAATCTTCCTAGAATAAAATGTCCAAGGTTTCCAATAGATCATATATATAGTAAATATTATTAAAATATAATAAATAATATTCACTTATTTATTTTTTGTAAATTATGTATATTTATATACTTCTTATCCAATTTGTTGTAAAAAAGAGTCAAGTTCTTTATATATTAATATAATAAGTTCTAGATAAAATTATAAAATTATTTAGAATAAAATTTAATGATCCATAAAATCAAAGATAGATGATTGAGGATTTTTTTGTAATTTTTTTTCCTTGAAAACATAATTTAATTCCATAACTAATGATTCAATTCTACTTGAAAGATAATCATTCATTTTGAATTTATTACGTATATCTAAAGCAATATATACATATTTCTCAACAGAATTTCTTGTGACAGTTTGAATTAAATTATTACCACATCCAAGACATTTACCTGCTATTGGTATTCTGCGATATTTTTCTCTACAATTAGTGCATCTAAATGCTTGTGATGAATAAGAACGCATATTTCCCATAATATCAGGTATAATGTGAGTAGTAAGAACCATAGAAGCCACCTCATCTGGAATAACTGCATTAATCAATTTGGCTGTCGAAATCTGCATATCTAATTTTTCATTCATGGTATTTAGTCTAGAATATGCACTACGTTTTTCTTCAACAGTTAATAAATTCGTATGATGAGTAAAAAAATAATTATAAAATTGTAATTCAGAACCAATTCTATTTTTAATAATATCAATATCATTTGATAAATTTTCTGCTTTTATATATTCTAATGATTTTTCATATAATTGTAGTGGATAAGTTGAAGTGACATCCATATTGAGAGCCTGTCTTTGGACCTCATGAGGTAAAACAATGGGTTGAACTAATAAAGGAGCATCCATCAATCCTCCAATTTTATCTGGAAGAAATTCTTTTGAAAAATTTAAGAATACATCCATTAATAACATAATAGAATCTGCATCACCGTCACAATCCCTACGTTTAGCTGAATGCCACATTGGAGAGGCTAGACATACTTGCGAATTGGTATATCCTATAATTCTTCCTATGATTCCCACGGATGTATGCGGAGCAAGACCTATTATTATATGACCTATTAAATCCTCTATAGATGTGGCATTATAAAATGGTTCAAGTTTATATAATTTTAATAGTTCTTTGTCTATATATTTAGATACTTGAAGTAAATGATTTGCAGTATCTATAGGTAATACTACATCTTGAATGAAAATTTCTAATAATTGATCTTCATTAGATAAATCTTTTCCATAAAAATCTTTAGAATATCCTAGTTCCCTTAATTTATCGACATTAGTCATGATCCACTTAGGCTTAAAATGAGTTAATGGTTCATTAGTTGCATCAAAACGTATTGTTCCGTCTTTAAAAGCATATAGATCATATTTTTGTCTTAAAATTCCTTTTTCTAATGGTTCAGCAGATCTATTTTTTCCCATCAAAATCTTTACACCTTTTAAAGGTTCCTTAGATTGTATTTCCAAAATTTTTTCTGCCTCTTTTAACATTTTTTTAAGAGGATATTTTACTGCAGAATATGTTTTTCCTTCTCTTCTGCATTTAGTACATCTATTAGTTACTTCTTTTTTATTATTATTATTTTCAATCTTAATTGTTTCTCTACACATTCTACAAATATAATTCATAGGCGTCTCAGATAAACAAATTCTGCATTTAGTGCTAACTGATGGCAGATTACAGGTTTTACAATATCTATTAGCTATTTCTGTATAAAGAATTTCTTCTTTTGATGCCTTAATTAAATCTCGTGTAGCACCTCCTTTTTCTCCTACTGGAAATAAAACATGTACTGGCGGTTTCATTTTTCTTTCAGCTGCTTTTTCTGGTCTTCCAACACGTACAGCTATTGATGAAGAAAATTTTGGTTTTAGTAAAATTCCAGAAATTTTTACTATATATTCTATTGAAGAGTTTAATGATTCATAGTCATTTTGATTATTTGTATCATTGCAAAGTAACATATATAATGAATTAATTTGATTTAAATCTGTTAATTCTATTAAGGAATTATTATTTTGATTTTTTATTGAATGTGTTATTCCTAAACGTTCTAGTATATCTTTTAATATTTCGTTATATACAATTGAAAATGATTCATAATAATAGTAATCAGTATGAGCTTTATGCAAAATTAAATCATTACTTTTTTCACTAATTGATTTTTTTAAAAATTCATTTCTTAGTAAAATGACCTCTTCTACAGATATTGATTCCCAATAAAAAGAATATTTAGGATGTAAAGGAATATTCAATATTTTACTAATTAAGAATGCTTCTTTAAGTGTGGGAATTATTTCAATAGGATTATTAGCTAATTTAAATAATCGTTCTTTGTCGATATATTTTATAATTTTATTAATATATTGATCATTAGTAAAATTATTATTATTATTATCATTAAACAGTGAATTTATTTTCATTTGTAATTCTAATGCCCATATCTCTTCAACATATGATGCTGGAAATAACTTTGCATTATTTTCTAAAAAATCACCATAACTAATCAAAATATCTCCCAAATAAAGGATAGTATTTATTCTATTTTGAATTTGACGTGCATATTCTATAGATAAAACATAGGTTACAGTTCCGTCATCTAATTTCACTAAAGGAGGCTCTATTGAGTCAACTAATGCAATTGTTGCAGCCTTCCCAGGTGTATCGATCTTAATTTGAGTTCCTACTACTATTGCATAATTTAATAGTATAGGAACAGTAGGATGAATTCCTATTGTGGAAAATCCTGTATTATAGCATCTACCATATCTTAACCTAAATCCACCTATTTTATTAGACATTGACAAAACTGGTCTACCGGTTATTACTTCTGACATCCTATGATGTACTGTATCATCTTCACTAGATCCTTCTTTTTGAATTGCTCCTTTAAGTTCCTTTAACCAATCCCATCCATCTAAACCTAAAGTATCTATTATTTTTAATAATTTTCTGCTTCTTCCAATCAAACCATCATTCATAACTCTTAAAGCACCACCACGAACTCGATCTGTAGTGATTCTTTTCATTCCTCTATGGCCAACAATTTCTACAGGATCGGTATCTACTCCATCTAATTCTACTGGTAAATTACTAATACATTTTATTACATCTTCATCTAAAATTTTAAATTGAAAATTTCCAACTTCTCTTTCATATATACGTAATTCCTCTACAAATCTGCCTGTTTCATCATCGAAGGAGTTGGCTTGATATTTACTTAAACCAACCGCTTTTCTTACATGATCGGCAATTAACATTGTTAATGCTGCTTCTGTTCCCCCAGCAGATCTAATTGGTCCAGCAAATGATATGGAAAGATATTGACTTCCGTCAGCATTTGTCTTAATCCGCACATCAGATATTCCTTGTAATGGTGCGACAGTTACTCCTTCTGTTACTATAGCAAGGCTTACTCTAACTGCATTATCTAATCTAGTTTGTAAATCATCAGTACTATATTCACCTTGTGCAATTTCTTCAGAAATCTTTAATGCTGCCTTTTCTTTAGTTGTTTCTGATAATAAATCTCTTAATCTATTTGTGATGTTAATATCATGCATTTTAGCTACTCTATCAGCTAAATCATAGACTATTCTTGATTCAATTTTTTCAGAGACATCAATTCCTTGTATTCGCGCATCATTGGCTATTAGATAAATTTTATTTAATGATTCAAGAAGATTATTATGGTAATTATTATAAAATAAAGGACTTTTTAAATTACTTAGTTCCCTGATTGAATTCTCATCTAAAAATTGAAATTGATTTATCATTTTCATTCTTTTCTTATTAACTGAATGATATCAGATAATTTTTTTTCCCAATTATTATCATTTTCAATCATTGTTCCAACAACTATAATATCAGCGCCAGCCACTGCCAAGTGTTTAGCAATTTCAGGATCTCGAATGCCTCCTCCTACGATTAATATTCCATCATAGTATTTACGCACTGATTTAACCATTTCAGGACTTATATGTTGATTTGCGCCAGAACCTGCTTCGAGATATAAGAATCTCATTCCAAGATATTGAGCTGCCAATGAATACATTATTGCCAAATTAGGTTTATGAAAAGGAATTCCCTTGGCTTGTCCTACAAACCATGCTGTTGTTCCTTCGCCAATAATGAGATATCCCGTTGGCAATGCTTCTAATTTAGATTTTTTTACTCCTATAGCTGCCAATGCTTGAGCTCCAGTAATAAAATACGGGTTTTCTGAATTAAGTAGTGACATAAACAATATAGCATCAGCATTTGGTGATACACCTGTGACATTTCCTGGAAATAATATCACAGGAATATTCACTAATAATTTAATTTGTGAAATTATTTTAGATAATTCAATTTGATCAATTATTGATGATCCACCAATTAAAATTGCAGATGCTCCTAGTTCTTCAACTTTTTTTGCTATTGAAACAACATTAGTTGAATTTTCGGAATCAATCAATGGAAAACAAAGAGTACCATAACGTTTTATTTCATTTAAAATATAATTTTCTACATTATTCAAAGATTCACGGATCATTTTTAAATATAATATCTCCTAAAAAATATTTTTGGTTTTTAATTAGAATTCTTTTAGACAATAGTTTATTCCTTTAATTATTATAGAATTTCGAAATTACAATAACTTATAGATGATTGCAATAAAGAATTTTTTTCTCTACGACTATTATGAAAGTTTTTATAAAGAATTTATTACTATACAAATGTGTATAGTACTGGAATATATGATGAATTAGAATTTAATCATATTTTAGAGTATATAATTAAAAGAAATTTATTTACAAAACGACAAATATCAATAATTTATAACAAAAATAATCGTCATGTTCTCAAAAATAAAATTAGTTCAGGAGCATATTATAGACAAATTAAACAATGTAAAGAAAAGTATGATCGATTAATTTATACAATACTATTATTTAGAATATTAAACTTGATTGATAGTAATACAATTGAAATTATTGAGTCACTAGTTAAGCAAATAGATAATATATCACAGCGAAACATACATCACAATAAAGATACCACTATTTCAACTGATATCGCTAAAGTAATAGAACAAATTATAAAAAAGATCAATAAAATCTGATATTATTTTGAAAATTGGATAAAAATATATTAGATTGTGATGTTTGTGATAATATTTGGATCTAGATTATTCTTATTTGATAATCACAATTGTTTTCTTTACTATTGGCTTTTTGATATCACACATTTTAAAATTAAAAAATAAAAGTCCTTATCTTACAACATCTTCAGCGATAGAGAATATTGAGATGATTGAAGCTATCGAGAATAGGAAGCAATTGCAAATTGATACCCTTATGCACAAAATTAACGATATACAAATTAAACTGGATTTAGTTGAGTCTGTACTCAATCAATTATCGAAGGTGTTATATGCCGATAATAATATCACAGAAAATTCTAAAATAGCATCACAAAATATATTGTCAAGTGATGTAGCTATAAAGAAAAATCCAAAAATATCACACAAACAGATAATCACTACTAAACCTATTATTCTACCTGATAAGCAGAATGTAACAAATTACTATATCTTAAGAATTCTTTTTAAAGAATCTTTAACTTCTAATGAAATAAAAAATGCTATCGGTAGAACAAGAGAACATACTGCACGATTGATGAAAAAACTTTATGAACTAAAATTAGTAGATAGAGAGATAGCTACAAAGCCTTTTAAATACAGATTAACAGAACAAGGAAAAAAGTTTATTGAAGGACATATAGAAAAGAATGAATTTAATTTATCATCTTCTCCTAATGATACTTTATTTGATTTAACAAAATAACAATAATACTGATTAACATCTTAACATTTTTTTTGAATATTCAAAAAATATTGTTAATACGCTTAATTTATTATATTTGTTAATATAAAAATTCTTTAATAAACGAATTTTTTGTTCCAGTAGAAATAAAGGGGTAGATTATTTCCTTTTTAACAAATTTAACACTAATTTAACTTTGCAGTAGAAATAAAGGGGTAGATTATTTCCTTTCTATGATAAATTTTATAAAATATCCACAATTGTTAATAATCCGTTATCTTTATTCATCAATATCTGTCCCCCAGTATTTCTTTTGCAAAAATAGAGATTAAAATGAATTTAATTTATATTAATTTTAAGTAATATCATAGTTTAAATTAATTGATTTAGATCTTTAAATTGCTTAGTTAATAACATGTTAATAATATGATAAATAAGTTAATTTAAATTTGTAATTGGAATAGAAAGTAAGGGGTAGGGTCATATGAATGGTGAGATATTTTGAGTGATGATATTTTAGATAATATATTTGAAAATGCAGCAAAAGGCAATTCTTTGATCAAAAATCGAAAAATTTTAACTATAGACTATATACCAGAGAAATTACAATTTCGTGATGATGAAACAACTACAATTGCTCAAACTTTAGCTGTATCATTGAAAGGAGCAAGGCCATCAAATTTATTATTATTTGGTAAACCTGGTACTGGAAAAACTGCAGTAATTAAAAATGTAATTAACAAATTTAAGGAAAAATCACAGGATCTTGGAATAGAAGTTACAGTAGTTTTTATTAATGCTAAAATTGCTAATACCGCCTATAAAGTTCTTTATGAAATAGCTGAGGAAATGGATATAAATAAAATAGATAAAAAAAATCAAGTTTTTTTTACTGGTCTATCCCTTGGTGAAGCAACAAATAGGATTCTTGATTTCATTAAAAAAAGACAATTACACGTCATTTTTATAATAGATGAAATCGATTCACTTGTTGATAAAAATGGTGATGACATACTTTATAATTTTACACGAGCTAACGAACAATTTCAAGAAACTGGATTTATTAGTATTATTGGAATATCAAATAGTTTAACATTTAAAGATAAATTAGATCCAAGAGTGAGAAGTAGCTTAAGTGAAGAAGAGATCGTATTTAATCCATATAAAATCCATCAATTACAAAAGATATTATCTGAACGAGTTAAGCTAGCCTTTTATGATGATGTTGTTACTGAAGGAACAATAAATTTATGTGCGGCAATTGCAGGAAAAGATAATGGTGACGCTAGAAAAGCAATTGATTTACTTCGTGTCGCTGCAGAGATTGCCGAAAGAGACAAGGATATTAAAGTACATGAAAAATATATTCGTCTAGCACAATATAAAATAGAAAAAGATACTAATTTTGAGATAATTAAAAACTCTACTACTCATACCAAAATTGTTTTACTA
This sequence comes from Nitrososphaeraceae archaeon, assembly GCA_035706205.1. GTDB lineage: Archaea > Thermoproteota > Nitrososphaeria > Nitrososphaerales > Nitrososphaeraceae > TH1177. The sequence continues at coordinate 9,376 of DASSVK010000064.1, forward strand.
GCAATAGCAAAATCAAAAAATGGAAACACAGGAGAAGTCTATGAAATTTACTCCTCATTATGCAAATATTTAGATAATGAGTCACTTACACAACGTAGAATAACTCAAATTATAAATGAACTTGATCAACTTGGATTAATTTCAACTAATATTGTCAATCAAGGCAGGTATGGTCGCTCCCAAAAAATTAAAATCTCTGTTCCCTTATCTACACTTAAAGAAGCATTATATGATGATCATCTACTATCTACAATAATAACAACTATTGACTAAAATCAATTTGAAACGGACGTAATGTAGAAAGATTAACTGCTATTGCGATTCCAGGAGTTGGCATTATTCCCATAGTTTGTTGAAATGGAGTTTGATCCTGCCACGTCCCAGAATTTACAATTAATGTACCCCGATAATTTTGTACATCCATTACATGTACATGTCCAGAATGAAGTATGTCAGGTATTTCGGTAATCACCATCATATCTTCTTTTTCTGCAGAAAGTGGTGTCCTTTGACCATATATTGGAGATAAATGTCTTGCTTTTAGTAGTGTTTTCATTGCTTCAGCAGGATTAGAGTAACTTAATCCTGGTATAGTAGCAATAATGTCATCAAGTCCTTGACCATGATACATAAGAATTTTAACACCATTTAATTCGATATAGCTAGGATTTCCTAACATTGTAAAATTTTTCCAACTGTATAATATTTCTGCATCTTTTTTTGGTATAGAAGGTTGAGGTAAAGCCCTTCTACCCAGATCATGATTTCCTGGAATAACAAATACTTGAATTCTTTTTGGAATTTGTTCTAATAAATTAGTTAAATGACTTATTTGTAGACATATAGTACTATCGTAAAGTTCTTTTTCTTGATTGGGAAATATCCCAACTCCATCAATTAAATCTCCTCCTATACATAGAAATTTAATTTTTGAAACAATTTCATTATCTGATGAATTTAACCAATTTAAGAATCTTAAAAACTCATTTTCTTTAAAATACCTGCTACCTATGTGTAAATCAGAAATTAGGACAACGTATTCTTCCGATTTTGCTTTATTAGGTATATGATCGGGAATATCAGGTGAAATAATATTTTTTATAATATAATTTATTCCTTTATTTTCAATTTCTAGCATTACCATTTGATCCAATGTTAACTTTGATACAAGTTTTATTGTCTCTTCATTTAAAGCAATTGTATTTATTATTCCTGTTAAATCATCTATAGCTAATTCAATACTATTTTTTTTAGATCTTTTAGACATTACCAGACCAGCAATTATGGATGTATTTCCATTTGATGAAAGATTATTTTCTGAATAGTTATTATTATTTTTTTGTTTAATTCTTTTTTTTACAAAAGATATCTTATTGATACGTTTACTTTCTGGCCTTGAAGATAAAATTCTTAACGTCTTGCTAAATCTACTTTTAAATAAAGAAATATATCCATTAACTCCTTCCTCAGGATCAATATAGTCGGTGGAATCATAAATAATTTTAAATGATTCATTATAAGTTGACTTATTAGCTATATTTTTTTGTGTAGAGATAGTTTTCAATTCTTGAATTTCATTATTTTGTTTAAATCTAGTATGCGATAATTTTATTGATGAATCTGCAGTTAGATCATCATCATATTCTGTAGAAATATTTATAGTACAAAAATTTCGAAAATCCTCTACAAGAATAATATTATTATCATCACTTTGAGTTTTCTTTAATCTAACAACTTTTTGAATTATATCCATTATATTTGAATTAAGGTTTTTTAAAACTTTAAATGCTTCAGGATGTATTTGATATCCATTTGCAGTAATATAAGACAATGCATTTGATACCTCTTTCTGAAAAGACAACTATAAACTATTACAATAGCATTATCTCATTTAATTACATTTCTATTATAAGTTCAATACAAAAATATTAAAGTTAAATAATATTAACATAAAAATTGAAGAAACGTCTTTATTATTTAGCTATTGGTATGATAGTTTTTCTTATTTCTTATAGTATTGGTGCTAAAGTAAATATTGAAAAAGAACAATCATCATTAATAAAAGAACAATTTGAAACAAAAATTAAAGGAATAAATGAAATTGGCATTTTCCAAAACAATGTTCTAATAGCACTGTCCATGTTTATTCCTGGTATTGGTATAGGAATTGGGATATTTTCTGGATTTGGTACAGGATTAGTTTTTAATGCAATGGCTTTAGAAAATACAACTTTGCAAAATATTTCTCCACTAGCAATTCTTATTACTCCATTTGGTATAATGGAAATTTTTTCCTATGGTCTAGCGATATCAAGAAGTGGAATGCTTATTTATGATCTTTTTAAAAAAAATTCTTGGAAAGTACTGCTTAAATATACTATAATAGAAATCGTAATAGTAGTATCTATTTTGATAGTTGCAGCCTTTATTGAATGGAATATGATAAATCGACTTTTAGAAACTTCTAAATAACCTATTATATGATTATTTAAAATTTCATTAACAAGAACTCCATTTATAACAAATAATTTTAATGATAACTAAACTATTAATTTATGATAAACGAGTTCAAGATATATTATATTTTAGATTTTAATTTTTAAAGATGATTTAATACCCAACAAAGAATTAATACGAAATTACAATATATTCTCCGATGTTATAGAAGCTTTTTGGATCACCATCGTGAAATATTTAGAACAGTGGTTACAAAAAATACAAGAAGAATATTTTGCTACTAATAAAAATTGCGATTTGAATGAGAATTATCATAATGATCTATATTATTAGTTAATTATAAATTCAAAATTATAATTATATACATATAAAATTGTTAGGGATAAAAATTCATTATAAACCGAAATTTAACGATAAACCAATTCTTATAGCAGCATTACCAGATATGGGAAATGTAGCAGGATTATGCTTAAATTTCTTAGTTAAGAAAATAAATACAAAAATTTTTGCTGAAATATATTCCTTTTGGCCACCATCTGTAACATATAAAAAAGGAATTATAAATTATGTGCAATCAAGCTATAAATTTTATGAAAATACAGAATATAATATAATATTCTTTACAGGAGATTTTAATCCTTCAGATCCAAGAAGATTATATGAATTATGTTATGAAGTTCTAAAAATTGCAGAAATGTTCAATGTCAAAATTCTATATTCTCTTGCCGCATCTCTAAAACCAATTAATACAATAGAAAAATTAGTTTATGGTGCAGTAAATAAACCAGAAATGTTCAATCTGTTAAATAAATTAAATTTGCAGATATTAGAAGATGAAGGACAGATAACTGGTTTTAATGGATTAATTTTAGGAATAGCTCAAGAATTTAATTTAGATGGAATCTGTCTTTTAGGAGAAATTGATAATCCAAATGTTATTCAACCTAAAACTTCTCAAGCAATTCTAAAAGTTTTATTAAAAATAATTAATTTATCATTTATTGATTTATCAGAATTAGAAGAAGAAGAAAAGCGAAAAAAGTTTATGGAAAAACAAATGAATTATTTTAATAAAGCAATAAACCAAAGTGAGTTACCGGGAATAAAGTAAACATAAGATTTATACAATAAAATTATCTAGTCAAAATTCTAAATATGTTTGTCTTTTATTTTGATCAATAACCATTACCGACAGATCACTAAATGTCTTATTTTCTAAATCAATCATTTTTCCTTTAAAAATAGTTTCTTTTTCCTTATCCGTTAAATATTCAAAAACCCAGACATCAATTTCTCTTGTATTGACTCCATTATTTTTCAAAAATAAAGCAATATCCGCAGGCATAAAATTTTTTGATAAATCATTTGGCCAAGGGCGTGGCAATAAAATAACACTTTTATTATCTAATACGGATTTTATCAATTCCATTTTTTTTTGTTGAATATCTCCAGTTACATGAAATGTAATTATACGAGACTTATCTAGTGGAACCCTTGACTTTGAAGATGCAATTTGAATAGAGCTAATTCCTGGAATAATTTCAACATTTTCATTTCCAAAAATCTCTAATAAACGATCAACAACTTCTGATTCAGAAAAATTAACATCTCCTGTAAATGGAACGGCACAACATTCATTATCGTGCATATTTTCATATACCTTTTGGTATGCTAATTCCTGGTTTTTCATAGTGATTTCATAAATCTGTTGTCTTTTTTTATCAAGGAAATTTTCAATAGTTCTTAGTGTATATCTATAGCCTATAATATATTTTGATATCAGAATTTTTTCTTTAGCAATTGGAATTATATAATCAGGATCTCCTGGTCCGACCCCGATAACAAACAATTTTTTTGGCATTTGAAATCGTATTACAAGATATAATAGCTAATAATATTTGTTATTAAAATTAAATAAAAAAATTTTTATTTTATAATATAAAATAAAAATTCTAGATTTAAATGAGTTCAGTAGTAAAAGAAACTATCTGACTAAATGACATAATTATTTTGACATTCTTACCATTATATGTAATTATTAACGAATTGGGATGAGCGAACTAAAGCTCGAATTTGTAGGTAAACAAGTTAAAGATATGTATGGTACATTAATGGGAAATGTTGTTGGAATTATTACTGATACTGATGGATCTATTGAATCTATTAGTGTAGATTGTGGTGATTCAGGTCTAAAACAATTACCTTATGAACAACTATTGGTACAAGGTGATTACGTAATCTTTATTCCTCAATGGAGATTAGATGCACAAAAATTATTTAGACAAAAAAATTTAACACTTAAACGAATTAAAGCTCTCCAGCAATTAGTTGAAGAAGATGATACCATGAAAGAAGATGCAGAAATTGTATATGTTAAATACGAAAAGAAATTAGATGAATTAGAGGAAAAAGAAAAATCTATTAATGAAAAATTAAAAGAAAGACTTGATGAACTAAATAGGTCAACAAAAAATATTAAATCAATTCTATTTGATGCTAAGTTACAGTACAAAAGTCATGAAATACCAGAAGAAACATATCTTCAAGTCACACGATATACTAAAGACTTGATGGATCATATTAATTTAGAAAAAGAAGAAATTAATAACATAAAAGGTCGACTTGAAGGACAAAATTTAGAAAACACATTACCTTTACCACATTCAATTCAATCTGAAGAGGAAGAAAAAGAAAACTCTAAAATATATACCAATACAAATTCCATTAATCCTAATATAAATAATACTCCAAATAAAACAACAACAACTATTACTGCATCCAATAATACAAATAACTCTAATTCTTCAAATGCGTCCTTCCAAGTATCCTCTACGTCAGATAATATACAAACTAAACCTTCCTATTCTGATGAAACTGAAAAGTATAAACAACATATTTCATCTAATAATGCAGATCTTGATTCAAAACCAACTAATGATGAGATAGAAAAGGATGAGATAGAAAAACGTACTACAGACAACGAAGCTAATTGGCTAGATCAAGTTATAAACAACTAATTTTTATATTTTTATTTGAAATTTAACAAATAGTTGCTTTTGTTGATTTAACTAGAAAATATAAAATATTAAATCTAACAATTATTGATATTAGATTGATATTATAGTTAGAATTGATGAATTCGTAATATTATTCTCTTTGATAAATCCTTCTGTAGATACCACGATATATTTTGCAGGTACAGTTGTTTTATAGGTACAATTATGAGGATCTAATGGATTCTCACAAGGTTTAGCATTTTTTATTAAATAAACTAGTTTTCCTTCTTCATTGAACCACATAATATCAAGATTATATTGAATATTTAAAAGCCATAATGCATAGAGATCAGATTTTGGATAAACTAAAATCATTCCAGAGTTTAATGGAAATTCCTCATTTCTGAACATTAGCCATCTTTGTCGTTCAGCATCTGATTCTGCTATTTCTACATTTATTGCTGAATTACCTATCTTGATTGTTCCCATATCAAAATCCAAAGGTTTATTTTTGATCTCATCCGGAACAAAAATTATACCTGCTATCCCAATAAAAAAAGACGCAAGGGCAGCCGGAATTAAGACAGCCATCTTGCGAACCAACTCAAGTAATATGATGACTCTGTGATTTGAATTTTACTTTTAGTAAATAATCAAATAATTAATTAAATATCTACTTATTTTTTATTATATCATTTAAGTCATTATAGATTTTCTGAATTTCTTTAACGGATGTGCCATCTTCTAGAGTCGTAGTATCTCCTATAGTTAAACCACTAACTATAGACTTTAATAATCTTCTCATTATTTTGCCACTTCTTGTTTTTGGTAGCTTGTTTACAAAATATATCTCATTCGGGGTAGCGATAGCTCCTATATTGTTTCTAATATGCTCAATTATTTCTTTACGTAATTGTTCTGATTCAACAAAATCTTTCTTTAATACTAGGAATGCTATAATGGATCCACCTTTTATTCTATCAGGTTTACTAGTGACTGCTGCCTCTGCTACAGATTGATGTGATATAAATGTACTTTCTAATTCAATTGTACCTAATCTATGCCCAGAAATTTTAATAACATCATCTGATCGACCTAAAAGCCAAAAATATAACTCATCATCTATAATAGCATAATCTCCCGTAAAATAGTAGTAATACTTTTGAAACTTCCAGTAATTATTTTTATACTTATCATCATCCTCCCATAAAGTCATTAACATACCTGGCCATGGCTTTCTAATAACTAAATAACCTTTTTGATTTTGTGGTAAAGTATTTCCTTCATCATTTACAACGGCCAGATCTACACCTGGTACAGGAAACATTGCTGATCCTGGTTTCATTGGCATAATATCTATTCCTGTACAATGGCTAATCATTATTCCGCCTGTTTCTGTTTGCCACCATGTATCTACTATAGGACATTTTTCCTTTCCAATTATTGTAAAATACCACATCCATACTTCTGGGTTAATTGGTTCTCCTACTGTTCCTAGTAATCGAAGAGTTGATAAATTAAATGAATTTGGTATTTCGTTGCCATATTTCATATACATTCTAAGAGCAGTAGGTGTAGTATACAAAATAGTTATTCCATACTTTTCAATAAATGACCAATATCTATCTGAATGTGGATAGTCGGCTGTTCCTTCATACAGTATCTCAGTTACTCCATGCATTAAAGGTGCATAAACTATATAGCTATGACCTGTTATCCAACCTATATCTGCAGTACAGAAAAAAATATCTTGTTGATTAAAATCGAAAACCCATTTAGCTGTAGAATAAATATGTGTCAAATAACCTCCAGTACTATGAACAACTCCTTTTGGCTTACCGGTTGTTCCAGATGTATAAAGAATAAAAAGAGGATGTATACTTTCTATTAATTCAGGTTCACAATAAGATGATTGATTTTGAATTATCTCATGCCACCAAATATCATTATCTCTCATCTCAATGTGATTTCCCGTTCGTCGTAGAACTACAACATTTTGTATTGAAGGAGTGTTGATAATAGCTTCATCAACAATTTTTTTTAATTCAATTGTATTTCCTCTCCTAAATCCTCCATCAGCAGTAATTATGATCTTAGATTTGGCATCATTTATCCTATCCACCAATGATGTAGAACTAAAACCAGAAAAAATTACATTGTGAATGGCACCAATTCTTGAACAAGCTAAAATTGCAATTGGAAGTTCTGGGACCATTGGCAAATAGATTGTTACACGATCTCCTTTTCCTATACCAAGATTTTTTAGAGCATTTGAAAATTGATTAACTTTTTGATAGAGTTGATAATAAGTTAGAGTTATATTTTCTCCATTTTCTCCTTCCCATATTATGGCAGCCTTATTTTTGATTTCCGAATTAATATGTTTGTCTAAGCAATTTATTGATGCATTTACTAATCCACCAACAAACCATTTGGCAAATGGAGGATTCCATTCCAAAGTCTTATCCCAATGTCTATTCCATACTAAATTTTTTGCTTGTTCTGCCCAAAATTTTTCAGTATCTTGTAATGATTGTGCTCTTTTAATTTGAAAAGTACTTTTATCTAAGGTAATTTTCAAATGTGAACTTGTAAAATTTATGTCAGATGATGAATTATCTTTATCAATTGACATCGTATACAATGACAGTTCTTCTTAATTAAATATTATTATAATACATAATAATTGTAGGTTAATATCTTTTAACTAAAAAATTTTTATAATATGAGAAATAATTGTTTAACTAATTTTGGTTAGCAGTTAATTAAAAATATTTTTATATAATAATTAAAAATTGAGTTATTATAGAGAATAATGTTATACTACATTTTGTCAATATATTAAAATAAAGAAATATTGTGTATGATGATCGTGAAATACAGAAGTAGAACAGAAATAGTAGCAATGATACTAGAGGCAGCTAATGGAGGAGCAACCAAGACAAAAATTATGTACAAAGCATTCCTAAGTTACGCACAATTAAGAGAATATCTTTCTGTTTTGATAGAGAACAATCTATTAGAATATCTTGAGGGAACTCAAACCTATAAAACTACAGAAAAAGGAATAAACTTTCTCAAAATGCATAATGAAATTGGAGAATTATTACAAACTCCAGCAAAGTTCTAATAATAAAAATAGCAAAACAAAAACAAGCACAGTACTAATAAACTAAATTTTATTTTTTTATTAAATATTATATCGGTGTTATATATACGACATAGGGTTTAAATAGTTTCAGAAAGAATCGAAAATTAGTGAATTAGATGCCAGTTGCAATTATTCCAGATATAAGTGAACAACACTGTATTGGGTGTGCACTATGTGTAGAAATTTGTACATCTCTTGGTCCAGATGTCCTCAGAGTAAAGCCAGTAGAAGGATGGAAAAGAGGCAAAGCCTTTGTATTTTATCCAGAAAGATGCATCTCTGATGGTGCATGTATTGGTGTCTGTCCAACAAAGGCAATTTTCTGGATGAGACCAATGGACTATACACCGGGACAACCAATTCCATTAAAGAAAGCAGGATTATTCTCAAAAGGTTGGGAAGAAGGTTAAAATCAACCAAAACTTTTATTTTATTTTTTTTGTTATTTTAGTTATTTTAATTATATAAATATAGAATAATTATTATATCTTATTGATGCATTCGTTCACTGAAGAATCATTTTCTGAAAAAGAGAGAGAGATACTTTTATCACATTTTACTAATAGCGATAAATCAATTTTTGCTATAATAACACCTAAACAAGTTGATCGAGGTGCATTAATGTCACGATATTCACGATCGGATAAAAGTATGCGTAGAATATTTTTAGATGAATTTGCAAACAATCCCAATCGTGGAGATGAATTCTATAAAAGAGTATTATTAGAATATGGTGATGATTCCGTTGCAGAATTAGGAGAAGCTCAGATTGCAATTGAATCTGTATCCAATATTGCAGCTAAAAATATAGAAGATCAAAGAATAGGTTTATCCTATCTAGAAAAATCATCGCGATATGTTTCTTTTGATAAGAAAAATAATGGTCAATATAAATATTTGAGAGAAAGAAAAATAATGAATTCTAATTATGCAGATATGTATTTAGAAGTATGTAACTATGCATTTAATATTTATTCTAAGAATCTAGAAGCTATGCAAAAATTTATTATGGAAAGAGAACCTATAGATAATTTTCAATTTTATGATTCTATTTCTAAACAAGATATATATTTTAATAATTTAAAAGAATCTGATGATATAAAGTCTGCACAAAGGGTATATAAGAGTACTATAAAAGCTAAATCTTTAGATCTTTTACGTGGACTTTTACCAGCATCTACTCTTACTAATTTAGGTATTACTGGTAATGGGAGAGCTTTTGAATATCTTTTAACAAGATTATCTGCTTCAAATTTAAGTGAAATGAATGCCTTATCTGATCAATTATATGAAGAGCTTAATTTGATAATCCCATCATTTGTTTATAGAGCAAAAAATCAATATGGAATATCTATGCAAAATTATTTAAAAAATACAAAGGATATTATTCTGAAAATGGCTAAAGAATATCTTTCACATATTACAATCGATTCCAATCTTAATTATTTAAATCTAATATTTTATGAAGATAACTTTGAAGCAGAAGTAAAAATTGCATCATCTATTCTATTTGAACAAGCAGCTGGACATACACTTACAAAAATAACAGAATATGTACGATCTTTACCAATAGAAGATAGACACAAAATAATCAAGGCATATACAAGTTTACGAATAAATAGAAGACAACGTCCTGGTAGAGCTTATGAAATGATTGAATATACATTTGAAATGCTTACTAATTTTGGAATGTTTCGTGATCTACATCGACATAGAATATTAACTTTGGAAAGACAATTACTTTCTACTAGACATGGATATGATGTACCTAGGGAAATTTCTGATCTTGGAATTTTAAATGATTTCAAAGATTGTATGTATAAATGTAATGAGGTATTTGAAATTCTTGTCAAGGATTATCCTGAAGAAGCTCAATATGTAGTTAATTTTGCATATAGATATCCTTTTTTTATTAAATTGAATCTTAGAGAAGCGACGCATATGATTGAATTAAGAACTGTACCGCAAGGTCACCCTGATTATCGTTATATCTGTCAAGAAATTTTTAAAAAAATAAGAAATGTTCATCCTCTTTTATCTCAAGGAATAAAATTTGTTGATCTTAATGATTATGGCTTAGAAAGATTATCAAGTGAAAAAAATATAGAAAAGAAAAAAAGAGAAATCAGATAATTAATAAATAAAATTTATACTTGTTTATTTCAAATTTATAACCATCAATAAGTCATTTATTACTATTTAAACCATTGCTCTAGAGATTGACTTCTTTTTTCTTGACTTTTTTTTACTCTTTCTAGGGATGATTCTACACGTTCCTTTGAAAAATCCATCGTATCACATAGAAAACCTATAATTTCATTATAATTGGGATTATCAAATTCTATATTGTTTATAGGAATATTTTCTGGATTAAGAAATATTTCTCTTATTTGCTGATATGGGATATCATTTAAATTTTCTTTTATTTTTTCAATTTTTTCCAATTTGCCATTTTCTTTTATTAGTTTAAGTGCAGTTTTAGGACCTATACCTGGAATACCACCTGGATTAAAATCTGTTCCAATTAGGATACCTATATCTACTAATTGTTCAAGTGTTAATTTTGTAGATTCTAAAATCTGTGATTGATGTATAATTTCTGGTTCTATATTTACATATTTGTTTATGTTAGGAATTTTTCTTTTTCCACTAATTGTTAGATTACGAACAAGTCTTTTAGCCCCAAAAAGCAAAGAATCATAATCCTGACTTGCGCAGGCATATGCCATTCCATCTTTAGTTAAAATTGATGCAGTTGCCTCTCCCTCTGAGGGAGCTTGAATAACAGGAATTCCTAACAATTTTAAAATTAACTTAGATTGCTCAATAATTTTATCTGTTAAAATTACTGTACCTTGACTATATTTTTTAGCATCTTCCAATCTACCCTCTTCTAATGCTTCTTGATATTTTTGTATAGCTTCTTGTTTCAATTCCTTTCTTTTTTCTATCTCCTTAAATTTTAGTAAATGAGGTTTTCCATCAAAAATATATACCAATTTTATGTTCTCTGTTAAGAAATTAATATTTCTATAAAATAAGCCACTTAGATGACTTGTTATTTCACCTTTGTTATTAGTAAGAGATTCTCCTGTCGGACCACGAATTATTGCTAAAAATTGATAAATCGTATTATATGCATCTACTGCAATTATTTTATCTGATAAATCAGATGATTTTATTGGACAGGTAGTTAAAATTGGTTTTAGATCTATTCCCATTTGTTAAATATTTATCTAATGTGCCTTTTATTTTTTCAGATCTAACTAATAATAGGAATTAGACTATTGTTATTACGTTGAATAATCATCATAGTAGAATTATTATAGATCTCTATAATAGTGAGAATATATATATATATTTTAAAATAGATACATTATGAATACAGAAGGAAAGTCTCTTATTTTTTTCAGATCTATTATCGCGATCCTTTTCTTTTCAATGTTTTCTCTTGCTCCAACAGTAACAGCTCAGAATTCCGATTCAACAACAGAATCACATTTAGTCGGAACTTGTCAAGCATTTACAAAACTACAAAATGAAAAAGTTGATCTTGAAAAAAAATTGAATGAAACTAAACAAAATTTTCTACCTAATCTAATACTTGAAAAATCTTTAACTTTAAAATTAGATGATATTAATTCTAAGCTTGCATTCTTGACTGACAATAGATATTGTAGTGAGCTGGAAAAGCATATAGAGGCGCAAAATTAATTCAAAAATATTTTTGATTCTACTCTGAATATAACAAAAAATAAAATTTTTTTATAATAGGTGCATTATTTTTCTAAATGCAGTTATCAATAGAAAATACTATTATCTATAAATTGTCTGAAACAATGAATGAGCCATTACTGTTTCATAAATATTATCTTTTTTCATTTTGAAAAACCCTTTATAATTGTTAATGATAATATATTTAATATAATAAAACTTCAATTCTTATAATAATGTCTATAAATTTTATATATATATTTAATAAAATCTTATTATTAATTGAAGAATAATATTAATGTCGCCTTTTGGAATTTAGGAAATTTATTTGATATTCAACCTAATGAGATTTCGTCAAATCTTGAATTTACTCCAAATAAAGGTTGGAATGAAAAAGTTCGTGATATAAAGATACAAAATTTAACAAATATAATTAAAACAACTTTTGATAATGGTGGTCCTGATTTAATAGGAATTTGTGAAATTGAAAATGTTTTTTTAGCTGAAAAACTAATAGACGAATTAAAAAAATTATTGGGAAGAGATGATTATCAAATAGCTGGAACGAATGTAGATGGTAAATTAAAACCATATCACAAAGGTCCTGATTTGAGGGGGATTGACACATGTTTAATTTATTCTAACAAGATCTTTGAGCAGATCGATGGTCGTGGATATATGATAAATTTTAGATTTCCTACTCGAGATATTTTTTATGCAAAGCTTAGAGTCTTAAAAAATAATACTAAACTAAATGTTTTAGTAAATCATTGGCCATCAAGAAGAGGCAGAGATGATTATTCTGAACTCATGGATACAGAATATTCTAGATATATGACTGCAGAACATTGTGGAAAAATAGTTGATTCTATTTTAAAATATCCAAAAATGGAAATAGAGAAATTCCCAAATAATTTTTATTCAACTCATGAAGGAAAAACGGTATTAGAAAAACTTGAAGAAAGATGGAACATAAATATTCTAGTAATGGGCGACTTTAATGATGAACCATTTGATAACAGTATTATGAAATATCTATTTGCAACACCAGACAAAAATTTATTACGTACATGGAAAAGAATCTTTAGATTAGCAAAAGAAGATTTTAAAAATAGGGATAAAACTTATAAACAAATTTACTTAGAGCAACCATCAATTTTATTTAATTGTATGTGGAATATCTATCCTAGTGGCAGTCTGTACTTTCGAAAGACAAATTCATTTAATCTGTTTGATCAATTTATAATATCCCGTGGTTTATTAGTTGGAGAACAAGGATTAAAAATGAATCTAAACTCTATAAATATATATACTAAAGGTATGACGTTAGGTGAAAATTTATCTGAAAGCAGATTTGAACAAGAGGATACTTATGATGAAAGATTAATTCCATTTGAATTTAAAAAAAGACCTATGTCTTTTGAATTTGATAGAATAAAAAATGATATTAATAATAGTAGCATTATAGAGGGAAATGAACCTAGATCAAGACAGCCATCTGGATACAGTGATCATTTTCCTATAACTTGTAAAATTGATATTTTATAGATTTTATCTTATTTAACAAAATATATTTTTGAATTTAAAATTAAAATTTGTTATTGTGACCTTTTAATAATTTTTAATTGTACGAATTTTGATATATATTATATAATATTATACAAAAAGGTAATTCATTCACAAATTTTATACCTATTGTTAAAGAATTAATTACAATGAATATCTTTTATTTATTATATTATAAACTTTAATTAAAAATGTTAAAATTGTAAAATTTATAGCGCATTATGCATGATTAATTAAGAAACAAATTTAATTAACAATTATTTAGTATTCAGAAATAAATTATTTTATTTATTATGGTTCTATTTTAATTTACAGATTGGTGGCATATTATGTTTATGTTTATTCTTTTCAAGTAGAGATTTTATTTTCGAGACATTATTCCCATTTAGTTTAGTAGTAGAATTAGAAGAAAAGTGGTAATTATTCTCTAAATGTTTTAATATTTTGTCTATTTCTTCATATTTCATGCCTATTTCTCCTTCTGCAGTTTGACCTTTCCATAATCGTGCACTACTTTTCTTGTTTATTATTTTTTTAGGAAGACCTAGATACCTAGCAAAAGATCTTACCTCAGTTTTATATAGATCCGCAATAGGAAAGAGATCTGCTCCTCCATCACCATATTTAGTAAAATAGCCTAACATCATTTCACTTTTATCTCCTGTTCCCAAAACTAATCGGTTCATTGCTGTTGCATAATAATATAGTAATGACATTCTTAATCTAACTAAAAGATTTGCTCTTGCCATTTTATTTCTAGGAAGACCGTTGACCATTTGTTCCTTGATTTTATTTAATTCTATTACTTTGTATTTTATTTTTAAAGATTTAGCTAATTCTATAGCATCTGTAGTATCACTCTTTGGAGTTACAGATGAATCTGGAATTAATAAACCAAATACTGATTGGTTTCCTAACGCTTTAACTGCTAAGACTGCAGTCAAAGATGAATCTATTCCTCCACTCATACCTATTATTACTCCTTCAGAGTCTCGTTTTCCAATTTCCTGTTTTATGAAATTTACAATAGTATTACAAATAGTTTCATACATATCTTCATTCATGAGAATAAATCAAAAACAGAGATTATTGTATTATTATTTATAATTTATTTTTTTATACAATAACGAATGAATTACAAATAACTAATTTAATTAAATTTGATATTACTAAATAGATAAACACATTGAAAATCAATTTATTATGATTTTCGAATTTTTTTAATAGTTGAAAGTTCATTCACCATGTCATGCACTATTTCTCTTATTTCAGCTTGATCCAACTTGTCTAATTCTTCTGGTATACTAGTATATTTAGAAATAGATTTGTATCTTTTTAAAAGTTCTTTTTACATTTGTGCCATCCCCATTATTTTAAGAAGATCAAGTTGGCTATTTGCGCTTTTATAAAATTCCTTTCTTATCACTATATTTCTTGATATATTCTGCGCAGATGACAAAATTCCAATAAACAACAAATATGAGCCAAGAGGCATAAATGCTGTTGTTATTAAACCAAATGGGGGATAAACAGCATATTGTAATGTTGCTATTTCTAGAGAGCCAAAGATAATTGCCAAGCCCAAATTCTATCCAATGTTAGTGAAATATACGTAAAAGCATTTAATCTTACTGCACCAGCAGATACCCATAAAGCATTTACTCTACCTGGAACTTATCATGCTGGTGCACATGGATGATTTGTTTTTCTGAAACCATTGCCTTCTGGGAATCATACTATTTTTTATAATGTAAGAGTAACTCCGACTGGTGCACTTACTTCTCTAGGAACTACAGCAAATTTTGCTGATATTACATATCTATTTCATGTGAAATAATTAATTATAATTTTTTATCCTAGTTTTTTTTAATTACTCAAACGGAGGATAAGGATAAGATTTTTTTCTCATTAATTATATGTATTGTAATACAGTAGCAAATTCCTTCATACAGTTTTTACATTTTATAGCATTATTGTAAAATTTATTCCTTTTTTTATTAAATGTCTAGTTAAAGATTTTATATAACTTTGATTTTCCATTTCAAGGCTAAGAAATACTCCTGCCATTCCTGTCGGGATATTATAACTTAATCTATCGTGAATTACTTCGACTATATTTATTCCTAAATCAGATATGCTATCCAATACATTTTTGAACTCACCAGGTTTATCATGCAATAAAAGAAAGATTTTGAAAAGCCTTCCTGTTTGCATCAATCCTTTCGTCACTATTTGTCCTAACAAATACATATCTATATTCCCACCAGATAATAATACAACTACATTTTTCCTCTTATCACTTAATGTACGACTATTATGACGACTTATGTTAAGAGATTTTGTAAGTAAATATGCAAGACTAGCAGCACCTGCAGGTTCTACTACCAATTTAGATCGTTCCATTAATAAGAACATAGTTTTAACAATCGAATTATCATCAATCAAAACAATATCATCAATATACTCTTTAATGATTTCAAAAGTTATATTGCCAGGAGATTTTATTGAAATACCATCTGCAATAGTATATCCTGCTTTTACTGATTTCAAAGAGCCCATTTCAAAAGACTGTTTCATTGCAGGATATGCTGCTGATTCTACGCCTATTATCTTTACATTAGGATTTTTAGCCTTTATAGCTATTGCAATACCTGCTGCTAATCCTCCGCCACCTATTGGTATATAGATTTCATCTACATCTGGCAACTCCTCTATTATTTCCAATCCAATTGTTCCCTGTCCTGTAATAATATCGTAATCGTCATATGCAGAAATTAATTCCAAGTTTTCATCTTTTGCAATTCGCTGTGCTATCTTAAAAGATTCATCATAATCTATTCCTTCCAAAATTACCTTTGCTCCATATGATTTTGTAGCAGCTACTTTAGATAGAGATGCATTCTTTGGCATTACAATTACACATGGGATATTCTTTATTCTCGCAGCATAGGCAATTCCTTGAGCATGATTTCCAGCTGATGCAGCAATAATACCATTAGTATTTTTTATTTTTTCTTTTGAAATTTTATCTATTTTATAAAATGCTCCTCTCACTTTAAAAGTGCCAGTTTTTTGTAAAGATTCAATCTTTAGATATAAATTAGATCCTGTAATTTCCGAAAAAGTCTTTGATTTTTGTAAAGGTGTTTTATTGATATTATTTTTAATTAATATATCTCTTGCTTTCTGTATGTCACCTATTGACGGTAGCTTATTATTATTGTGAATGTTAGTACTATTTTTATACAGGATCATCTTTTAGAATGTATATTTATATCACTTATTAAGGTACGTCAATAAAATTATTGAATTATAAAATTATTTGTAGCATTACAATATAAATTTATTATAAAAGTAGGTATTATAATGTGGGAATATAAATAATTGAATGAGCATTAAACCTTTTTGTTTACATAAGGATGATGATAGTATTTAAAAATCATAAATTTAATATAATAATCAAAGATATTGAAAGATGTTATCTGATTTATAAATAGTTAATTATACTCTTTAGAAATTGTAATAATTGTTTAATATTGTCTAAACTATATTCCGATTCTTCAAAAAATAATTGTAGGCTCATTCGTGCACTAGTTATATCTCCTCTATCTAATGTTGAATTAACATCATCTAATTCCTTATTTAGTTGTATTTGTATTCTCTCTAATTTTTTATAAAAAATATTATTATCGTTCGTATAGTAATTATTTATTATTTTTTCAAATTCTTTCAGAAGTTCCTCTTTTTTAGAATTATTTTCTTTTTTTCCAAAAAAATGCAAAACTTTTTCATATCTATCTAATCTCCATCCATGATTTTCTATTAAATAATCTATCTTTTTTTTAATCATATTACAACTGTTATCCATATGTCCCAATTCTTTTTGAAATGTTTCCTTAAAAATCTGATATCTATCCCTAAATTCGTTTTCAATTATTGTATTATTATTAAGTTCATAAAATGGTAATAGTATATCAATGATCTTTGTATATATTATTTCTATTTCTAATAATAACTCTTTTAATGCTACTTTTGATTTATTATCTAAATGTGATATCAATTTGATTACAATATCTAATAACTTTTCTAAATTACCCTCGATGCTATTTTTCTCTGAATTACTTTTAAACTTCAATATAGTATAATAGTAGCAAGAATTAAAGAAGTTTTTGAATATTAAAAGAATTTAGTAATTATTAGTTAATTAACCATCATTAATTGCTAATTTGATTTTTCAAGTTTAAATAAGAAATTTTTGTTAATGTTTAACTAGTTATCAATATTAATTTAGTATTATTAAAGCCAAACCTTCTAGAGAGCAAATCATGAAAATATAGAAGGTTATGGCAGTATATAATCAGTTGTTATCTTACTGATTACAAGTCATTATCGGTCAATTGATCATGATAGAAATATGATGTAAAAAAATTATTCTATATGATATTTTAATAATTGTCATAGCTTGAATTGATGTCTAGCTGGGATTTTATAGATTACAATATTTAGACTATAACAAAAAGAATATTTTTGTTTATATATTACTTATCGAGTATGTTAAAGTATTTATCACTGTCAAAAATTATATTTATTTATTCTTCAAATTCTCATTCGAGTTTGATTATTTATAAATAGATAAAATATAGATTTTTATTCAACTTCTTAATTTAGCTATTCTTATTCTATAGAACATGTTTGCAAATAGATTTTTTATAGTGATATTAAGTTCTATTGAATTGACTGAAATATTATATGATGACAATAAAGAATAAGATATATAATTATTTGTTAGAGAACCTATTAAATTTTAAAGATTAAAATTCATTAGGAAAGAATTAGAAGAATAAAAGTATAAAAGTATATAGAAAATGAAATAAAATTTAAAGAAAATATAATAACAATATTTACATTAATTTAGTTGAAAAATATGAGTGAAAATCAAATATCCTTTACTGCAGAAATCAGTATAATACCTATTACAACTAATGGTGATACAAGTATGAGTAAAGAAATAGCATTAGTATATAATGCTATTTCTCAAATTCAAGGTTTAAAAACAATTCTTACTGCTATGGGTACTCAGATCGAATCAAATAATTTAGACAATATTCTACAAGCAATTAAAATTTCTCATTTGACACTTAGGAATATAGGAATTGAAAGAATAATATCTTCAATTAGGATTGATGAAAGATTAGGTAAAAATAATACTCTTGAAAGAAAGGTAAATTCTGTAAAAGATAAAATTTAAAAATTATTATGAATTAAGTTTATTTGTTATTACTAGATAGATTGGATTAGATTAGATTATATATTATAAGAATATAAAGATATGTAATTTTTCAACAAGAATAACATTTAAAATATAGAATCTTGTTCATTTTTATCCTGTATTTCATCTATATTATATGGGAAGTAGATAAAAATGGCATTTAAAATAATTCTTGTTCCACATGATGGCTCTGTTATGAGTGATAAGGCTTTGGACAAAGCAGTAGAAATTGCTAAATTGGCTAAAGGATCACAAATAATAATTATACATGTTATTCCAGAAATACCAACACCAATTTTTTCAAGAGAAATTAGATCTCCTGAAACAGGTGAGGTAATTACTTTTTCAGAATACATGATATCTCTATATCAAAAAATAGAATCTGAAATGAGAGAAAAACTAGAAGATAAAAAAAAGAAATACAGTTTAGAAGATAACATGTTAATAGAGACCTTCATAACTATTGGAAATCCATCTGATAAGATATTAGAATATGCAACTGATAAAAAAGCCGATCTTATTGTAATTGGTAGTATTGGTGTAACCGGAGTTTCAAAATTTTTTAAAGGATTAGGGAGTGTTTCTAGAAATGTATCTGAAAAAGTTTCATGTCCTGTTTTAATTGTTAGATAAATATATTACCTCTACCTATTTTTAATCTGTTACTATTATTATGTTATTTTTCTGAATATTGATCATCTGTTATAAATACGATATCTTCTCAAAGAGACAATTCTCAACCTTTGAAAGGCTTCAACCACGATGATTTAAGGAGATACATTCCAACAAAATGAATAAAAAAGAAAAAAAATATTTTGACCCACAGAGTATTAATAGTAGTAGCACTAACAAATTAATAAATAGTTCGTTTTTTACTTATTACGAAGAGGAACTAAAAGCAATCCAAAGATCAATTGCACTATTAAGACAAGATCTTCCAAAGATTATCAATGACGAATTGATCAAGTTCCCCAATAATAGACAAGAAAGGAGATTTTAACTATGACAATTCATAAATTAGATTATTTATATCTGTCTCATTTATGCCAGAAAGGCTGGTCATGCTATATAGTTCCCATTTTTGTGATTCTTTGTCATGTAACTGAAAATCTATTAGTAGATTAAGACCAGTATTCTCGACACTTGACAATGATATATTTATTGTTCCAAATTCGTACTCACAATTTCCAGATTCACATATTTTGTTACTATCTCCAGAAATTTGGAATTGTGTAATATGTAGATTAATTGTGCTAGCGTTTTGAATTTTCAAGACAAATTGACTTAATTTTGCCTCCTTTTCTTCCTCTACATCTTTTGAAGTAAATTTAGTAAAATTGCTAGATTGTGCATATGCATTTTGTTCGCTGGTATTTGTCATAATAGAGAAGATCATACCAAATAAAAACATACTCATGACAAATAGGCAAGACTTTACTCTTTTCATTTCTTTCCTATCATAATATTATATTATATAATTATAACACAATAATTGATTGTTTAATGTACCTTTCAAACTAAAGACTAATTTGTAAATAAAAACGAAAATAAAGGTCAAAAATGACACCAAGACCACCGAACCCGTACACTAATATATGGAAAATGGACTACAAATGTTCGAGTAAATGCAGTTTTCAGATTACTCTCCATATCAAAATTTCGTTTTTGCTCTAAAGTCAAAAGATGTAAAGAGACAGTATCCCGCAATGCTTTGTAGATTCTTGACTTTATCAAAATAGAACAAGACAAAACCTTAGAAGTAAAATGTAAAATATTTTATGGAATATTTTTAGATATTAATGGCGATCAAATTTGATTGTTTTACAATTTTTGCAATACAAATTATTATTGCCTTCTTTATCAATTACTTCTAATTTTCCATGACATTTATCACATAAAAGATGTTGCTGATTGTCTAGTTTCTTCCTTATCATATTAATGATAAATGGAATAATAAATGTAGTAAAAGCATAACCAAGTAATCGTATGAGTAAACTACTGTTATCATAACGACCTAATCTAGGGTTATTCCTCCTATTTCTTCTCATATACTTTTATTATATTTTTATATTAGAAATAGGTTATATCAACGAATTTTTCATATGAGTTCTAAGTAGTTTAAAAAGTCAGTCAAATGTTAAGTTAAAATAGGTTAACGAATTTAGAATTTCAAAATTTCGAAAAAAAGAATTAAATTATATATATCTATAATTTTATAAAATAGATTTGTTAATCTAACAATATTAAGACTAAAAACAAATATTTAAAATAAATAAGGAGAGCAAGAAATTCCTATATGAATCAATTCTTATCAAAGTTTTTACCTTCAATCACAAGGAATCTAGGCAAACAAAAAAAGTCGAATCATAGTCTGGACCAATCAATCCCTGAAGTTACTTGTTCAGGCTATGGCAATAATATTTAAAATTCTAAAAGAATTGTTTCTCAAGTCATAAATAGTATTTTTAGGTTTGAAAAAACACATCTAACATCATATAGATAGATGGAAGAAATTGCAAAACAAAGTCATAGTCTGGACCATTGCTCTCATTCATTCTATTATTAGTTCAGACTATGACAATTTAGTTAATTTATCTTATTATATAGTATGTTTAACTGTATTTTGCACTACTGGTTATGAGTCGGTTGTTCAGTCCAAAGATAATTAGAAAATCCATATCCTTCTATTGTTATGATATGATTTCCTAGAAGGCTATGGTTATCATCATCATAATCATAATCATAATCAATACACAATTTATCTAAATTACTAAATAATTTGTTGAATATATTTATTATAATCAGAAAGAAAAATCATCTGATTGCATCCTAAAGTCATAGTCTCATCTACTTCTACTAGGCAGTTGTACTCACAACAGACTATGGCTTTCTTCTTTAATATATTAACAGTTAATTTTGTTCACTGATTTTTAAATATTTTAATATTAAAAGAATATTACGCTTATCCACACCAAAGATAAATCCTAATCCGAACTTAGTCCTAGCCTTCCATCTCTTCTATGGTTCTACACCTTTACAAATAGAAAAGAAGGAGGGCTATGGCTTTATTTTAAATTACAATAGAATTTTACTTATTTGTTAAGGAAATACTCATGATTGGGTATACAAAATTTGTGATATGAGAGTATAAAAATAGTTGAAAATACTAATACTAATAATAAATTAAAATATTAAAACAAGTTTATCTGTGTAAGATTTATGCCAATTTTCAATATTTCTAAAAACGGCGATCTTGTTCAAATAACAGAGAAAAATTTTTTGATTGAAAAAGATATTCAGAAAATAGTTGAAAAAAATATTGATACTATTTTTGGATTAAAATTTATTACATCTGAATATTCTCTAAATAATCTTAGACTTGATTCATTGGCTTTTGATGAAGAATAATTTAATTTACATCATTAATCTTTTTCAAATTTAATTCATGTTTTTGATCATGGCATTTATCACTACAAAAATAGTCTATGAATATATAACATAAGATTGGATTTTTTTGAATACTTTTTCCGCAAATATTACAATTTAAAAATGTTTTATTAAGAACAGATACTTTATTATTATTATTATTAATTCTATTCTGTAGATTTAATGTTGTTGATGTTAATTTACTTTTGCCGTTACCTTTGCCGTTTAAATAACCCATTATTAAGGTTATTTTTATCGTAATTATATAAGTTTATTAGAATTATTTTCAGTATTATGCACTAGAAGATTTTTAAAGAAATAATTACTATTTTACTTGTAATTTTAAATAGAATTGTATTGTTTGTGATTTTATATTATATAAATAAAAATAAGGAGATAATTTTTTATTTTATTGTTATTTATTTACCATGAAAATTATTTATTAGTATTAGTAGTAGATGTAGATGATGATGATGCGGAAGTTGCTGCTTGACAATTTAAATTTAAATTATTATATCATATGCAGTTATTAGTATCAACCCGATTTTTGTATTTATTGTCGATATTTTGTTAGATAGTTAGGATCCTGGCATTGGTGACATCTTGTAGTTAACAATAGTCAAACTAAATTTATCTGTATGTTCACTAATATAATTAAATGTAAGAAGAGAATTAGTAAAAAAACCTAATACAGGACACCAATTTTCTATAAAATTTCTGTAAATTGAGTAACGGTATCCTCTTCATCATCTACTATGGCTATTGAGGGATAATGATGATAATCTACATTCATTAAATCGATGCCATTATTTATATTACAAGTTATTTAATAAACTACCGAAAAAAATGTTACTACTGCTACTACTACTATTATAGGATGTTGTCTATATTTAATTATAGTATGGATGCAATTTTAAAATCAATAATGAAACGACAAATTCCTTTTCTGATTGGTGGTACTATTACTGGAACAATTATGGCATATTATTATGGTTTTTTATTT
>DASSVK010000065.1:0-11958 GCA_035706205.1 Nitrososphaeraceae archaeon
ATACAAATTCTTCTTGACATTTGTAACTGATAGAGTCAAGCAAGAGGTCGTACTTAATGCATGGTTAGATTTTGGTGATGGTAAAGGTTGGATTCAAGTCCTAAAAGATAGAAAGTGGGGACAAAGTGGATGGAGCCCAGGTAGTGTACCAAATGGAAATGATAAAGCAGAAATAGAAAAAGGACCATCATTCATAAAGAAACACCACGTATGGACTAGAGCAAATGGTGGAAGCTTTTTACCAGTCAAAGATATTAAGATAGGTACATTGGACTTTT
The DNA here is from genome assembly GCA_035706205.1 of Nitrososphaeraceae archaeon. GTDB lineage: Archaea > Thermoproteota > Nitrososphaeria > Nitrososphaerales > Nitrososphaeraceae > TH1177. The sequence goes on from DASSVK010000065.1 coordinate 279, forward strand.
TATCTTAATATTTTATACATCATTAAAAAGTAGTCAACTAACAGTTCACCATACTCTATTAAATCATTAGTAAATCTAATTTATTGAATGAATATATATATAGTTAAATCATATTTCTTCAATTTACATCAAAAGAAATTATTAATAGAATAAAAATTGATAAACATATTTTTTTACATCATTCAGTATGTTGCTATATTATCTTTAAAGAAAGACATTCTATAGATTAAGTAAAATATATAGGAATAACAATTTAATTTAAAGATTTGTTAAAGATAATATTGTATTGTATTCATTTCTTTCTTTTTTATATTACTGAATTTTTAATATTAAGCGATTATAGTTAGTTATTAGTATATCAATTAATTTCAGCTGCTGTTGTATAATAAATTTCCTCATCATCACAAACTACAACTAAAACAACTTTATAGTTGTTATCTTCTGGAACACCAGCAATTTCAATGTCGCTTGGAATATCTTCTGGAACACCAGCAATTTCAATACCTTCTTCTTGCGGCGAATTATTTTCATAAAATTCCTTTTGTTCTCCACTTAATTTAATATCCTCAAGTTGAGTAGTGGTTTCCGAGAAAGCGCTTATTGTTCTATCAATTGTACCTTTTAAAAGTAATCCTTTGATACTATCTGCAAATCCACACGGAGATTTGTATGAAATCTTAATCGGCTCACCTCTGGTTAATGAAATTTTATTATCTTTTACGTCAGTATTATTGTATACTTTAAAACCTTCTTCCACAATAAAAGTTGGCTCAATTTCAAATGTAGTTCCATCGTCTTTAATTATATTCATTGGAGATATATTATCAAATTCAATGGCATGTGCATCATCTAATGAAAATACAGTAATAATGCTAAAAACGGAAAAAAAAGTTAATAGAAATACGGAATAATAATATCTATTTGGGGATACCATTCCCTTAATATAATTATTATACATAGATAAGTCTTTCCAAGACTACTAATTTGTTTTTGTATTCTTGATGTAAAAGAAAGTTTAATATTATTTGTTTTAAGTATTTTGATCATTAAAATTAACTACTCTGCAAAAGTACAGTCAGTCTGAATCTTGCTGCATAATTCTCTTAAATATAAAGATCTGATTATTTTATAAAATAGTAATAGATGAAATGTTTTAATTGTTATTATGAATTTCAGCCCACTTTATCTAATCCTATTTGTCCATCGTGTGGATTTTGTTTTTATTGCAGGGAGTTTACTTGTTTTCATTATAACGATACATAAAATGCATTGAAAATTTTTATTTTACAATATATACTGTATACTTTAAACTTTTATGCTATTTTTATATAGTTATAAAAGATAATAATATAGTAATAACTTAATATTTGATATTTGATTCTTGAAAGTTAAAAAGTCAATAATTAATTGTAATTAATTTTCTAAAACCAAAAAGGTAATTATTATACTCTTAATTTAGCTATATATTTATTGATGAAAAAATGAGTAAAAAATCATTTACTTATTTTGTTAACTTGCAAAAAGAGATTGCCAAGAAAGTAATAGATTATGATTGTCTTAATAATAAAATCAATAATATCTGTGGAATTGATGTTGCTTATAAGAATAATATTGCATTTTGTTCTGCTTTAATAGTAAACAAAAGAACATTAGAAATAATAGAATCTATCAATCATAAAAGTATTGTAAACTATCCTTATATTCCTGGTCTTTTTATAGTAAGAGAATCAAAATCTATTATAGGTGTTTTAAAATTAATTAAAAATTCTTATGATGTATTATTAATTGATGCTCATGGAGTTTTACATCCTAGAAGATGCGGATTAGCTTGTTACATAGGCGTAATAATTGATAAACCTACAATAGGGATTGCAAAGAATTTATTATGTGGCCATATAATGAAAGATAATTATATTGAATACAATGGAGAAATACTAGGCTATAGAATTAAAAAAACAAATAAAAAAGATATTTATGTTAGCATAGGTCATAAAATTGGTTTAGCGACAGCTATTAATATTGTTATGGATCTTATCAAAGATAATGAGCGTCTTCCAGAGCCATTAAGACTAGCCGATATTAATTCAAAAAAATATAAAAGTTTAAACTTATAATAATTAAGAAGTGCGATTAAATTAGTATATCTAAAATTATAAAGCTTAACTACAAATAAAATTGTTGGGCTATTTCATAAGCTACTAACTACAATTAAATTTAGTCAATAACTATTAACTTAAGATTAATAAATTATTAGTAATTTATTTATTTAACTATAAAACATAATTGGTAATGAATGCTATTTTCATAATACTTTTATCTCTATCTTCAATTATATTTTTGTCTCTTTTTACAAATAACTTTACTTTGATATTTGCAGAAAATTCTATTCAGAATTCACAGAATGATTGGACTAAATACACAAATCAAACTTATGGTTTTACCTTAGAATATCCATCGTCATGGATATTGAAAGAATACCAACACGATAAAGACAAAGAAATTTTTAATTTTATGATAGGTAAATTAACAAAGAATATTTCCTATGAAAATTTTACTGGATTCTTTGCGTTTAGATCCTTTGGAGAATCGGGATTTTCCTTTGGAACCTCTCAATTTAATATGATTCCAATAGACGATATTGATTTTCTTACGGATATTGTAAAAAATATGATCAAAAAAATAATTATTGATAATTATGATCTAAATTTAACAGTTTTAAATGATAATAAGATACAGAGATTAAATGACGAGGAAATAGGAACTTTTACTTTTCGGATTGATAATCCTACAAAAAATATTTTCATGACAACAATAGTTACTAATCATAATAATAATACTATGGCATTCTTTCTATTGGGAACTCAAGATCAATTTGAAAATCCATATATTGTTGAAAATTTAGCCCATATGTTGAATTCAATAGAATGGATAGATAAAAATTTGAAAACTGAAACATCAATCACCAATAACTCCTCTAGAAATAATCCAATCCCTACGTTGTTTGAAGCTCTCGATAGTTTTTTCTGTATTAATTGGAGATAATATCTATCATAAATATTCTTTCTATAAACAATGCGAAATTTAAAATTCAACCTCTTGTATAAATATAAAAAACCTGTTTCACTATAATAAAAAATAAGCTGTTATTAAGTTAAACTTTAGAATAAAATAATACTATAAGTTAATTTATTAACTATTTTTAATTTTATTAGATATATAATTATCAAATATGGAAGATTGCATATGTAATAAAAATGATAAGGCAAAAGACGACCTATTGCTAGATATATTCATTGTATCATCTCATTTAACAATACTAAGATGTATCAAATGTGGTGGATTGATTGGTGAATGGACAGATAAAATAACACCAATTAAAAGATCATATTCAAAAGAAGAACAAGAAATTTTAAAATAGTCTTTTAAATTAATACAAGAAATCCAAAATTATAATTTAAAATAAAAATGTTATAATTAATTAAAGTTATATTTTAATATATTTAACATATATTTAGGTAAGCAGCTTGTAGCATAATGATAACATTTGAAAAGAAAATTAGATATTTAGTTGTATTATAAATGTAAATAGATAAAATGAATGATAATAATACCTGTGACTCCCATGGTACAGACTATAGGAAAACTAAAACATTTGAAGAATGTAAAGAAATCGCATTAGTTAATTCCAATTTATTGTCAACAGAAATTAAAGAAAGAGGAGAAGTATCGTGGAATAGAGTACTTAAAGTGGCTAATAATGATGAATTGATTTATAAATTGACTTTGAAATATCTTCGACAAAAAGGGCATGATATTGGTAACAATAAGACTCCAATAGTTAAATAATTTAAGTTTATAGCTTATAAAATAAATTTCTCAATTTATAATTATTAAATGCTTTATGCTCATTTTATTTGTTAATCAAGTATAGAAAATAATAAGATGATTCTTATTTATTATTTATTTCTTAAAGAGATTACCATTATCTCTATTTTATTTATTAATGACTAGAATGAATAGATTTTAATTGTCTTTTGTTAGCACTTTATTATATATCATCCATTTTTATATATATTTGTATTAGTAAAACATAGAAGAAAACTCTAGTATTAATTTGTAAATCTATTTTCTAACTTGTATATCCTTAAGTGTTGCCGGAATTATTGAAATAAATACTATAATAGAGGAAACGAAAAATATAATATGTATTGAATTCAAGAATTTATCTTTAGCCAATTCTGTGTCATTGGCAGCGGTCGGTGTAGCATTAGCAGTATATTCAACCATATTTATTTCGGTATTTCTAAAATCTATGAGAATATCTTTAACCTGTTCTGATGGCAAGATACTGGTCATTATTAAAAATGAAATTCCTAAACTCAATGATCTTCCTACATAAAATAAAGTAGTACTTGTACTTGCAGATATTCCCCTTCTATTCGCGGGTACACTATTCATTATAGATGCTCTATTTGGAGAAGCGAATATACCCATTCCAGCACCTAATAAAATAAAAGGTAATAGCAGTTCGATAAAGGAAGCTTTAATCTGTAATTGTGTAAGTAATAGAAATCCTACTCCAGATATAAAGAGACCGAGACCTGCAAAAAATCTAGAGCCATATCTATCGGATAACCAACCACTTACAGGTCCAAATACTGCTAAAGCAACAGAAACAGGCATCAGATAAATCCCAGCTTCAACTGGACTCAAATTCATAAATGCGCCTTGTAGATAAAATGATATAATTAAGATAAAATCGCCTCTAGCTATTGAATTGAGAAGAATTGCTATATTTCCTCCCAAGAATGGTCTAATTTTAAATAGCGAGAGATGGAACATTGGAAACTCTTTAGAAATAAATTTCTCAATAAAAGCAAATATAATGATAAGAGCTAGTCCTCCAAAAATTAGTAAATATATTTCTACATAATTAGATATTATACCAAATGAACTAAATGTTATTCCTGCTAATACAAGGAATAATCCTGCAGCAAACGATATATTGCCAAGCCAGTCTATTTTTTCTTTCTTAATTGATCCTAATTCTTTTAGATTTTTATAAGATGATATTATACCAATAATACCTATTGGAATATTGATCCAGAAAATAGATCTCCAACCAAGATAAGAGGTTAAAAAGCCTCCAAGAACAAGGCCCAGTACTGAACCTAGAACAATTGCAATTTGATTTATTCCCAATGCTTTGCCTCTTTCAGTTGATGGAAATGCATCAGTCAAAATAGCTACACTATTTGAAAAAAGAAATGCTGCACCTAATGCTTGAACAATTCTAAATAATACTAATTGTTCCCCTGTTTGTGATACGCTACATAATACCGATCCAAAAGTAAATATAATAAAACCTAGTGTATACAGCTTTACTCGACCAAAAATATCTGCAAGACGACCAAAGTTCAAAAGAATAGATGCAGTAACAAGAGAATATCCAATTACTATCCATACCATTGTGAAAAGAGAAGCACCAAGTTCTGATACAATAATAGGCAATGCTATAAAGATTATATTTGTATCAAGTGCCGCAATAAGAGTACCTAGTGTGGTATTTCCTAATGCTATCCATTTATACGAAATATTTATTTTATTTCTCTTAGTATGTGAAGGATTTGAGTCTACCAATCAAAAAATCTTTAGGTAATAAAGTATTTTTATATCTATATACAATCTCTATAAAATAGTACTAAATTGAAAAAATTACAGCTCATTACGAATTATATAAGATAATCAATTTCTTATAATCATGATTTATCAATGCTATGATAATCATATCTGTTTTAGTAAAGACGAGCTATCAACTTGTGGAATGAAAGGATGTAACGAAACTACTATGGTAATTAGTCCAATAAACATAAATTGGTTCTATAAAATAAATAAGATGGGTCTTTGTATTAATAAAAATGACCTTCATAAAATAATTGAAGATCCTAATATGCCAAAAGAGGTGAAGAAAAAAATAGGAAAAATTTTTTTTAATATATAAGTATTTGTAAAAAATTTGACCCAAAAAGAGTATATTACAAATTCTTCGTCATTATATTTATAGACTTTTAAATTTATCATTATCAATTAGGATTATATTAATTTTCAATTATTGTCTTTAAATTTGTAATACTATTTTTTAAATATAACTTTAATTTTTAATTGTTCTTAGCATTATTTTGAATTTACTGTGTCTTGGTTTAACTCTTAGTCTATAACCACAACAAGGACACCATATACCTTGCCAATCCATGAAAATTTCACATCCTTGACAGCGTTTTTGTCCTATTAAATAACGTTTGCCCGTCTTAGGTCTGCTTGCTTTATGACGTGTACATATACCTTTACAAGTCATTTATTATCACATCATTATTTGAGACCATAATAATCTCATCTATATTATAAGATACATAGATTATATTATAACCTTACGTAATTAAGCAATTTCTGTTATTAGTATCATTTTTACGTTAGATATAATCAGAAAAATTAATTCGGATAAAAGGTCTAAAACAACTTGTTCCTTAATATATGAAAGGATGCATAGTGATTATACCTTTGTTGTCCATTCTAAAAAGAATATAATCGGTTTATAATCAAAAGATAGAGAAAAAAATTGGATAAGTCCTTAGTTTAGAAATGGCCACACAGAAAGCAGTAGAACAACGTTTATTTCTAAAGGGATTTTAGATAAAGCATTTATTAAAAAAGAGGTAGAAGAAATAAGACAAAAAATAAATGAGAATAGAACAAAGGTAAAAGAAGCTTATGTATATCACTATTGTATATACATTAGATCAAAGTTAAAGAAACTACTATCTTGAAAAATTGAGACTTTTTCCTTAATCATATTTACAAGATAACAAAACAATATGGGAAATATATACAATGGTCATTCAAAAAATTCAGATAGTTCAGTTTGCTTTGTCTTTTTCAGACTTCTTTTATTTATCTTAAAGGAATTTTCATTTTGATATCTATCAAGATTTATCGTTTTAATAAAAGACTTATGGTCTTGGATAGGAAATGATATTGTTCGCGTTAATCCAATCATTTCTGCAAATAACTTTGCAGTCATTGGACCAAAACCAGCATAATGATTGTTTGCAGATGCTATTTCTGTCTTTACATCCTTTACATTTCTTTGAAGATTTCTCAATATGATGACCCATCTTTTCATTTCTTTTGTTCTATCTTTGTTTATTTTACCAAAACCTCTTTCATCAATACTTCTATCTCCTATTAATCTGAAATATACAAAATCTGATGTTAAGTTTGGTGGAGTAATTAAAGTATCTTGCTGACTCCATACAAGACAGTAATTTTTTTCTTTTAAATAGTTATAAAAAGTTCATTAAACCAACTTGTATGTCTTATTTCAATTGCATGTCTAAAAGAAGGATCAAGTATATAACGTAAATTCTTCAACAAATCTAATCCATATTTGAGAATAATATGAAAGCCAGTATTTATTATCTAATCCATCTGGATAGAATGGTCCTTTCCATCCATCATAACTCCAACCAGAACATCCTAAATAATACTCCAATATTATATTAAATTTTTAATATAGGAATAAAAAACTTTATGATTTATAAATTAATAACGGTAATAATTCTCCATTCATAAAATTTTATCTCTTTATGGTTTAATAATAGATCCATTTGCTTATTGTAATTTGTTGATTATTGCTTTTTTCTAATATTGATAAACTATAGCTGTATACTTTTATTTCTTTTTAATAATCTAAAATAAGAAATTTGTTTGAAATATACGATATGTAAAATGATATAAACTTATTGAAAGCTTTTCAGGCTAGAGAAACAAATATTCAAAGAATATCCTTTCTAATCAATCTATTATAATTCATTACCAAAATATTGTTTCCAGAATGACTCATAATTATCGGGAACATAATCAACAAGATAGTCTGGTGATTTGTCAAGAAAGGTATTATTTACCCTAATCATAGAACTAACGATATAATTAAAAGTTGATGATGGTTGTCCAATAAAGATAGGATCAATAAAGACTTGAACCTTGTTTGTAGGCATATCTGAAATTCGGGATAAAGGAAGAGTATAGGAATTGTCAGTATTATTATAAATTGCTAAATACCATCCTTCTTCTTTATTACCAAAATTAGAGCCTGCTCCAAAATTGGGGATAATGACTGTATATAAATAAAATTTATTTTCAACAGTTGAAGCAATATTAGCAGCAGAAGAAGCAATAGTAGTATAATAATATACCAACCATAGATATACTATCTCATAGTTTTCATTTTTGTTAGCATCGCCAGCTAGATCTATAGTAAATAGCAATTTATTATCATTGACTTTATTTATATCAATAGAAAGAATATCATGGTAATCTTTAACTTTAGGAACTACATTTGTTTTATGAAGAGCAATAAGTTTTGTGTCTTTCATATTATCTTTAATTTTATTATTGTCATCTTGTTCCTGAAATATAGTTGCAGTGATTTCAATGCTGCCTGAAATAGTACTAGTTAATAGGAATAAAAATAATACTACTGATGAAATTAAAACAGTTGATACAATGAGAATAATAAGAGTATGTTGCATATTCCTCGTTATAAACAAGTTTATTGAAAAAAGTATTTGAATATTTATAAAATGTTATTTTTATTTGTTAATGATTTGACTTTATAATAAATGAAGCTTTTTCTCTCTATGGCATTTATTATCTATGCAAAACTTCAATATAGACACAACTAAGTATAACGCTTTTCCTGTAAATACTAGTTTTCTGTTTCTATATTTAAGGCCATTTTGAAAGATTAGTACCAATTGTTATTTTTTATTCTTTTTCTATTTGTATTTTAGTTACTCTCACTTTTCGAGCAATTAATATGATTGATATCAATAAAATACTAAGTATTTTATGAATTATAAGAACGGTATGAAAATTGGGTAATACTTTTTATAATATTCATGCTAAAAAAATTTTTCATTATCTAATCAATTTTAAAAATAACTATAATTAATTAGAATGTTCAACACATCTATAATAAGATTATATAGTAATAGATAGAATTCGTTAGTATGAATTATATTAAGAAATACTGCTGGTGATTATTTTTTTATAATAGTATGTAGCAGTTCTCCAATTTCATTATGCATTTTTAGAAAATTTAATCCTTTTTCTGTAGTTTTATATGTTTGAGTGCCTTCAAGACCTTCTATTAGGTTATTTTCAATCAAAACGGAAAGATATTCTTTTAATTGAGCATAACTTATAAAAGATTTATACATAATTTTTGTCTTGGTTGCTCCGCCATTTGCAGCGTCTAGTATAGTAGCTGCTATTTCTGTTCTACTCCTATTTTTCATATTTCTTACTAGTAATTCATTTATTTTAATATATTGTTACACGAGGATAATAATAGTGCCATTAGATGTAGTGAGATATCATTCAATATTCTTGATAAATTCTGTATATCTTGGGTAAAAAGTACATTTTTTATGGTTTAATTTTACATATTACTCGTTTGACCAAAGGTGAATGACTAGGATATCTATCAATATTAAGATATTTTTTTGGAATTTTGTCTATCGATAATTGGCTTCTATAACTGTCTGTTCAATAATTAGAAGTGAATTAAGAGTTTATAGTAGTTAATATTATAATCATTCAAACTATATTAGGAGCGAATGTGTTATAATATTATGTCAACAAATTTTATAATACAATGTCCTGTATGCAAACTCAACTTTATTACAAGAGAAGAAAGAAAAGAACATTTTGAATTTCAGCATATAGTAGGTTAACCTATAGATAGAATTGCAAATAATTATTATTTGTAATTAATTGTATATTATAAATAATATAATTGGAATTGAGTAAACAATAAGATTTAGCCCATTTATCATTTTTAAATTCATATCATCGATTTTTGATTTTTATTAATACTTGATAGATGTTATTTTTTAATAACAGTTAATAGAGATAAATACCCATAATAAATATGACTCATCATATTGCAAATGTAGTAGAGCTTGTAGGTAGTTCTGATAAAGGATGGAAAGAAGCAACTCAAGTTGCTCTTATGGAGGCAACAAAGACAATAAGAGGAATTACAGGACTTGAAGTTGTAAGTAGGACTGCTACGGTAGATCCGGCTACAGGTAAAATAAAGAGATATAGTGCTACGATAAAATTAGCATTTGCTGTGGAACGTTAAAAAAGTTATAATTTATATAATTATATAATTTTTTTACAATAATATCTAAAAAGTATTATTAAACTTATCTTATCTAATGATATTGATAAAAAATATATTTCCATTAAAAATATAAATAATAAATACCATTTTCTAATCCTGCTTGTTTTATTTTATCTTGTCTTTAGGAATATATAAAAGACATTATAATCATTATAGTGAATAGATATTATATTATTTATGAAATATGAAGAATTATCTGAATATCATATCACTTTTTATTTATTATTACAACACCACTTCTTTAAGAAATTTATTGTAGATTTAGTATCTTGAAAGATTTTCGTTTCTTTTAATATAAGATTAGCAAAATCAGACGAAATATCAAGTGGTGTATTATTGAGTGTGATAATGCATTTGATGCCAGCATTATTTGCTGCTTCCACTCCCAAAGGAGCATTTTCTACTACTATGCATTCAGATGGTTTTATATTCATTTTTTGTAATGCTGCGATGAATGGCATAGAATGGGGTTTTCCCTGTTCTACGTCATCTCCTGAAATTACTACATCAAAATTCTTTAATCCAATCATTTTATCAATAGTTGCTTCTATCTCATTCTTTGCCGCGCCAGTAACAATTGCTTTTAAACAATCACATTCATTTAATTCTTTAATGAGATCCTTTACGCCTTCAATAAGTGGAGTATTTTCGATTTCTTTAAATATTTGTTTTTTTCTTTCACTTATTTTTCCTATTAATTCGTTATCTATTTTTTTATTGGCATTATTTCTTTTAAAGATTTCCTGTACCAACTCATCCGTAGGCATACCTTCTAATTGATAAACTATTTTTTTGTCTATCTCATAGTTAGCTTTTTCTTTTATTGCAATTTTTACTGCTTCAGCATGAAATGGCATTGCATCAATTAAAACACCATCCATATCAAAAATTATTCCTTTCATTTTTTTTATGTAATGGAATCATAAAAGAGATATAAAAAGTGTTATATTAAATTGAATTGAATATATGACTATTATTATGTCATAATAAAAAATAATTACAAATCCAGTTATTTTTAATATTACTAAAGATCAAAATTTATAGTAATCCATTGATACCTCTGAGATAATTGTTATGAGTTCAGCTAATTGAATCTTATAAAAAATTAATTTGAATATCCTATAGTTTTTCTTTAATATTGCCAATAAGAGTTAGCAAAATAGGCAATTTCTCCTTTTTTTCTTTCACTAATTAATTATTGTAAATGGTAGCATTATTAGTAATAATAGATTTAATTTGGCTTTAGCAATGTACTCGCTTTAAAATCTTTATTAATGATTAATAAAATAGAAAAATTAACAGATAGCAATTATATGAAATTCTTAATAAGAAAAATTATTTATGAATTATATTTTATTTAGAATATATTATTTAGTTTTTAAAAATTATTTTATATAAATATAAGAAGATTTTACTAAATATTTTTTCTTT
>DASSVK010000066.1:0-42848 GCA_035706205.1 Nitrososphaeraceae archaeon
AATCCTTTTTTCCCATCTTGCAATTGAGGAATTAAACCAATATCAGCAATCCTTGCAAGGCCATGTTCACTGCAGCAACCAAAATTTATTTTGAATTTTCTTGGTAAATTCTGACAAAGTGGATTACGCAAAAGGAATTTTGCAATTGCCATCGAATAAGGAGTAGCATCAAAAACTTCTTCAGGGCAGACTCCGGCAAAATGACTACACATCACATTTCTAACAGTATTGCCGCAAGCTTCTCTAGTTGTTAAACCTGCTTCTACTAATCCTCTCATTACTTCGCTGACATCCTCTAATTGTACCCAATGTAATTGGATATTTTGTCTAGTTGAAACATGGGCAGATCCAATAGAAAATGCTTCAGATAAATTAGCTATCTTTTCTAGTTGCTCTGGAGTAATTTCACCGCCAGGAACTTTAATCCTTATCATACTATAATCAGGTCTTAATCTCGATCCATATGCTCCATGCTGAAGCCTAAATCTTCGAAAATCATCATCAGATAACTTTCCTTGTCTATAGAGTTTAACTTTATTAGCAAAATTATCAGTTTCTTTTTCTAATCCCCATTTTTCTTTAGTAGGTTTAGCAAAAGAATCTTTTTTATGTTTAACTTTAGTTAATTCCACATTCTTTTTCAATATATTAATCATTTATACAAAACCTTATATTTTTTATGGAATCACAACTAAAAAAATCAAGTGATTTGAAGATAGATGGCAAGTTATTGTATAAATATTATAGTTTATTAAATAGTATATAATGAGCAGGTAATTATAATTCAGTATTGCGCAAATAATTATTTTTTTCTATTATCTTTTCTTTAATAGAAGGAATAATTTTCATCTTTGCTGATTCAAAATTTAATTTAAGCTGTTTTCCATCGTATATTCTATCTAAAACAATAGCCAGAGCAGATATTTCAGAATGTGGTTGGTTACCTACAGCAATATTATAATCAGAAAGTTTGTAAACTTCACTTGGAACTTTTTCAGCTCCTACTATTATTAAAATATCGCTACTGCTATTTTTAATTTTACTGATTATATCATCTACATTTAACCCATACATTGTAAGATGTATAACTATACCACCATTTTTTTTCCAATTTAATATTGTATTTCTCCAATTTTTAACTATTTCAATTTTAAAGTTTGATGCATATCCCCATCTATTATTTACATCATCAATTGTAGATTTTATATCATCATTAACATCAGTCATATATAGAATATTACAACCAAATGATCTGGAAACTAAAGCTACGTGTGTAGTTGTGCGATCATCTCTAACTAATCTATGACCTATTCGAAGTACTGCTATATTCATTTTTGGAAATCACCGCTATTTTGTATCTCTAAATTATTTCCATAAACGATCATATCTATAACATTCAATATTTTATTTGTATTATAGCCAGTCTTTGCAGATATAGGTAAAACAATATTATTTGGATATTTTAAACCTAACATTTTAGACTTTTCATATGCATTATTTACTGTGGTTAAATCCACTTTATTAAGTAGATACACCACTTTTGTTGATGGAATTTGTAATTCATTTATTATATGAAGACAGCTATTTAGTTTTATTTTTATATTCGTGAGAGTTTGACTAACATCAATAATCAACAAAATCAATTGAGAATAAACAAGTTCATTTAGAGTGGATTTAAAAGCATCTATCATATAAGCTGGTAGCTTATTTACAAATCCTACAGTATCCGATAGTAATACTTTTTGATTGGAATTTATATATAAAGATCTAGTAAAGGTAGATAGAGTGGTAAACATTTCTTTGCCTACTGCTTTTGACTCTCCAGTTAATGAATTAAACAAGGTAGTTTTGCCTGCTGATGTATAACCAACCAGTGAAATAGTTGGAATACCTGCTCTATTACGTTGATTTCGATATAGTGTCCTTCTTTTTTCTTCTTTCTCTAGTTTCTTTTTTAAAATACTCATTTGTGATTTAAGAGCCAATGTGTAAACATCCGCATCATATTTTCCCAAACCAAAAAATCCTGGTTGTTCACCTATTTTTGCAAGTTTCACCTTTTCTTTGATTCTAACCATTTCATATCTTAATTGTGCCAATTTAATTTGTATACGTGATTCTGATGTACTAGCTCGACGCTCGAATATTTCTAATATTAATCGTTCTCTATCGATAATATCTTTCTTACATAAACTTGCCAAATTATATTGCTGAGTAGGTTTTAATACTTCATCAAAAAGGATTATGTCAATATTCAAATCATTTACTTGATCCTTAACCTCATATGCTTTACCTTTACCAATTCCATATTTTGATCGTGTAATATGTTTCTGTTTGACTATTTTTTTAACTATATAACCTGCAGCCTCAGCCAAAGATAAGGCTTCATTAACGGATTCTTCAATAGGATAGGTTATTAAAAGAGCTTTTTTTAAATTCATAAATTAATTATCATCATTATTATCTTCAACAAGATTTTCGTATAATTGAATTCCTAGAACCCGTTCCAATTTTTTAGACAAAATTTCATTTGGTTTAATTCCACCTGTTTCAATTTTTTTGTATAGAGTAATTTTTTCACTTATCTGATTAGCTACATTTTCTTGTGTTATTCCTTTTTTCATTCTAGCTTCTCTGATGATTGTCCCAAAATCTGGTCGCAATACCTTTTCATCAATAATTTGAATTGTCTTGGGATAAACTTTAATGGGTTTTTTTTGAGGTGCTGGGATGGATCTTTTTTTTGGAGAAAATATTTTTTTTGAAGGTTGGCTTGGTTCATATGGTTTTCCACGTTTTGAACATGATAAACATACATTAAATATACTACCATCAATAATTACATTTTTTTGGATTTGAATGGGATTTCCACATAATTCACAGAATGAGGTCATAATATAACAATATCCAAACAAGAAATAAATTCTTTCTTTTCTTTCTACCTATTCCATTATTTACAGTAACTATATTTTAAAATTTCAATTAAAATTATTCTTATAAAATTTATAAATAAATAAATGAATCAAATGATTTCAAAATATTATATGAAATATACATAATACTATTGATATGAAATTTTGTAAAGTATTTAAAATCAATTTTAAAAACAAAATTTCTTTTAGATATCCTTCACTTGAGTGAATGAATAATTATATCAAAGAAATACCAATAAATTTTCATATAAGAAATATTTTATTAGATAACTCTATAGATATAAAAGAGATTGAAAGCTTTACCTTTAAACCCTCGACATAAACTGATTAATCACATATCTGTACTTTTTGATACAAATGTAAATGAAGAATTTCCATCAGAAATACAATGCGAATTCTCTAAGAGAACCGGCAGAATTAAAAATTTTTCTATAGGATCAAACTTGTTTGCTACTTTACGTAAAGATGGAGGACTTGCTCTATCTATATTTGGAGCAAAAATGATGGTAAAATATATTCAATTTAGAGAAAATTGTGTCATTCCAAAAGATGAAGCGATACCATTCATTAGTGAAGGAAGATCATTATTTTGTAAACATGTAAAATGGTGTGGAAAAAATGTTAAGAATGGATCAGATGTAGTAGTCATTGATAATAGAAATGAAGTATTAGCTGTAGGAAAAGCGATGTGTGGAAATAAGATAATGGAAAAATTTGATTATGGTGTAGCAGTAAAAATTAGAGAAGGAATAAAAAGTAGAAGTACCCAACAATATCAGAGATAATTGATATGATGCGTGGAGGAAATAGGGAAATGAGAAGAATGCTTGGAAAGATGGGTTTAGAGATGAATGAAATGGAAGGAATTGAGGAAGTGATAATAAAAACTGATACTAAAGAAATGTATCTTATAAAACCACAAGTAGTTGAAATGAAAGGAAAAGACAATACAATTTTCCAAATTATTGCTACAGATATTGAAGAAAAACAAAGAGAAATTCCATCATTCAAAGAAGAAGACATAGTCCTGGTGATGCAGCAAGCTAATGTAGCAAGAGAAAAAGCTATTCAAGCCTTGACCGATTCTAAAGGTGACATAGCACAAGCAATTTTAACTCTAACCACATAATGAAACAATTACTACAACATTAATTTTAGAAGAAAAATATATTAATCTACATATATTTTTGATTGTGTCTATTCCATTTTGAATGAATAAATTTTGCTTGATTTTAGTTAGAAAATAATAATTGTCAATGTCAATTAAAAGTCCAATAGTAAATATAGTATATAATATCATAAGTTAGCCAATTAGATAAAATAATTTACCAATAATAATGTATGACCTAAATCAACTACTAGTTTAGTAACTAAACTTCTACTCTTATTAATATTTGCCACAGCAACAAATGACTGAATTGTCGATACATATTATAAAGAAAGAGTTTTGCTGCAGAATTATCATATATCTAAATAACAAAATTCTATTTGATCGATATCTTTTCTATTATTAATATACATTGACGAATAATTACCATATATTGTAAAGTACTACACATATCAACAATAAGTGATCTTCATCAATTCAATAATGCTTTTGCAACCATAACTATGGAATGAAAATAAGCTTATATCTATATGTTTAAATAATTATTGTCAACTAAATTGCTAAAAGGCAGATAGAAAAATAAAAGTATTAACTAAATCTCTAATGTTTAATCTTTATATTCAGAAAAATGTTTAAAATTTATTCATCAAATATACTAAAGGATTATTTTGAAATTTTTAAAATTCAAGATTATACCATTTTATTGTTATTATTTTTATTTTTATACCATTTGATATATTCTTGATAAACAAGTAATGCTGCAACTGTTTTACAATCTATAATTTCACCATTAATACATTTTTTTAATGCAGTTTTCAATCTTAGTTTTTTCAATTTTATATTTTCATCATCATCGCTACCTTGTTTATCGCTCTTTTTTTTTAAATTAGTTACTAAAAAAACATACATTAATTCAGTATCATAACTAGGTGCTAGATACCATTTAGTCAAAAAAGATAATTTACCTATATAACCTGTCTCTTCATACAGTTCTCTTCTAGCAGCCTGTTCTTTTGTTTCTCCATCTTCTATTCTTCCAGCAGGTATTTCTAATAGAGTCCTTTTTGCAGGATGTCTATATTGTGTAATTAGAAGAATATTGGAATAATCAATTATAGGAATAAGTCCTACTGATGGAGAATGTTCAACAATTTCCTTCTGAATTTTTTTGTCTTGTAAAATAAATTCATCTTTTCTAATAGATATTTTTCCTGTATAGACTCTCTTGCTATGTAATAATTTAGCTTTATTCATTTGATTCAACTATAAATTGAGGATACTTTTATTCAAAGTAAATATACTTTTCCTTATCTATATTTATTAGATTTTCATATTAAACTATATATATTATAAATAAAATTTTAAGTAAGTTAATTTATATGATATCTGTTTAATTCTAATATAGATGAAATATATTGACGGGGAAGGCAATATTCTTATTCCTAAAGCCGTCAGACCTATAATTGATTATACTGAAACAAATCTAGGAAGTAAAAAAGGAGCAGAGAAACAATATCGATATGGGACTTTACATATTAGAGAATACGAGAATTACTATAGTGTACATATTGATAAAGTTGATCCAAGAATTGATCCCATTGGACATCTCTTGAAAGATGCTCCAGAATATATCATATGCGGGATTATAGCAAGTACGATTGGTCTAAAAGTAGGTACAGCACTTTATAAAAAGAAAAAGAGAAATGACAATGATAATCAATTAAAAGCATTTCCACTAGGAATTATTAGTGGTATATTAGCTGGAACTACAACATATATTACAACTTCTTATTTGCATAACTTTATTAGAAAATCAAAATTTAGAAAATATAAGTAGATTTTTTTACTATTGTTTAAAGATTTATTTTTGAAATGACAAACAAGAATAATTCTAAATTTAAATTAGTAAAAATTATAATAAAATTATTACCACTAATAATCAATTTTAAGAGAGATAGAAAAGAGTGGGTAAAACGTGAAGGGAAAAATATAGATGAAAATAGATATAGAAAAAATGCACAAAAGGCCTTAAAAGTTTTTATTCAACTTGGACCCTCGTACATAAAATTAGGTCAATGGCTATCTTCTCGTTCTGATATATTACCGCAGCCATATTTAGAAGTATTTGCTACTTTACAGGACGATGTTCCTGTAGAACCTTTTGAAAAAGTAAAAAAAATAATTGATGAAGAATTAGGAAATTTAGAAAAAAATTTTGATTATTTTAACAAAGATGCTTTTTCTGGAGCTAGTTTAGGACAAGTATATCATGCCAAATATAATGGAAAAGATGTTGTAGTAAAGATTTCAAGGCCAGAAATTGAAAGAATCGTAGATGAAGATATTTCAATAATAAAAAAATTGATTCCATTAAGTACTCGATTTATTGATCCTAATTTAAGATTTTCAGTAGAAGGAATGTTTTCTCAATTTACTGAAACTATCTATGAAGAAATGGATTACATAAAAGAAGCAAAGAATCTATTGACAATTAAAAAAAATCTATCTAATGAGAAAAAAGTTATAATTCCTAATGTAATACTTGATAGAACTTCTAAACATATTATAACTACAGAATATGAACCTGGAATAAAGATAACAGATATAGAAACATTAGATAAAAAAGGTATTGATAGAACACAATTAGTAATATTAGTGCATCATGTATTTTTTAAGATGTTATTACGTAATAATATTTTTCATTCTGATCCACATCCTGGAAATATAGCTGTCAAAGACGATGGTTCAATAATTCTATACGATTTTGGAATGGTTGGAAGACTTGATAATGAAACTAGATTATTGTTGATTAGATTATATCTAGGTTTGATTGATAAAGACCCTGTAAGAACAGTTGATGTATTATATCAACTTGGAACATTAGATTATACTACTAATAGAAATATTATAGAAAAGGCTATTGAACTAAGTATTAGATCAATGCATGGAAAACACGTAGATAAAATGGAAGTGAAATCTTTAATGGATTTATCAAATAAGACTTTAAGTAAATTTCCTTTTAGGTTGCCCAAATATTTAGCACTTTATATGAGAATGACCTCAATTGTTGAGGGTATTTATAATCAACACCAAATAAAATTCCAATTTGTAAAAGTTCTTTCGAATTTATTCGAACAGGAAGGGCTAATTAAAGAGGCATATATGGAAGAAATAAAATATTCTTTTCAAAAATTTGTAAAAAATATAGAAGCATCGACAAATTTATCACAAACTATAAAAACATATTTAGATAATCAAGAATCAAATATCAAGAAAACAGATAGACTTTATGCATTTTTAGGTAAGAGTATTTTTGCATCTGCATTATTTATTGGATCTGCATTTTTATTTTCATACAATCCTATAATTTCATCTTTAGGTTTTATATGTTCAATAACATTATTTATTTTTAGTATCATAAAAAAATAACTTTTATATCAATAATATATAATTTTTAATAATATTATTAAAGAGCAATAGAAATAATACATTTTATTATATAATTTTTCTTTTTGTATCCTCTTAATTTTTATTTTAGATGATTTTATAAAGAATAGGCTATGGATATATTATTGTTATTCTTTTCAGTATTTAGTATCTTATCTCTTCCAGAATCAACAACGTCTTCAGAATTTATTGTTCAAGATTTCGCTGTTATAATGATTATCGCTGCTATTATGTTATTTTTAACTCATAAATTAAAACAATCCATGGTCATTGGTTATTTAATAGCAGGAATGATTATTGGTCCGTATACTCCTCCGTTTACTTTAATTAATCAGATAGAAACTGTCAACATATTTGCTGAATTAGGTATAATAATGCTTCTTTTTGTAATTGGTATAGAATTTCCTATAGCAAAACTCAAACAAATAGGTAAAATTTCAATGATAGTTGGATTAACAGAGTCAATTGGAACTCTGATTATAACTTTCTTTGTTGCCCAAAGATTGGGATTTACTACTTTTGATTCAATGTTTTTAGGATTAGCCATGTCTATTACCAGTACTGTAGTAACTATCAAGGTATTGGAAGAATTAGGAAAAATAAAAGAAAGAACATCAATGTTAATACTAGGAGTTTTAATAGTTGAAGATATTGTGGCTGTATCAGCTTTAGCCATATTACAATCCATAGCAGTTGCTGGAACAAATACTGAAGAAATTGCAATTTTTCCTATATCAATATCTATAGCTATAGCAGTAGTTTTTATTGGAAGTATACTTGTACTTGGTTCAAAATTTTTACCTAATATAATAGACAAAATAGGAAAAACGAATGATTATGCTCTTCTTTTGATAGTAATATTAGGACTTGCTTTTGGTCTATCATTCATTGCTAATATGTTGGGTTTATCAGTTGTAATAGGTGCATTTTTAGCTGGAGTTTTAGTTGCTGAATCCAGAAGTGCCACAGTGGCTAAAGTTATTACCATACCACTAAGAGACGTATTTTCTGCATTATTCTTTGTATCAATAGGAGCCTTGGTTAATGTTGCACTTATCCCATTATACATAGTTCCTGTAATTATATTAATATTAACAGCTTTTGCTGTAAAATTACTTCTAGTTTTAGCTATATTATCAACATCCAAATTTGACTATACTGAGAGATTAAAAGTAGGTTTAGGATTGGCAACAGCAAAAGGTGAAATGTCTCTAGTTATAGCAAAGGGCGGACAGGATGTAGGTGCAATTACTTCATCCATCCTACCAATGCTAAGTGTTGTTACAATAATTACATCTTTTGCTACTCCATATATACTAAAGTTTGCAAATAACATACGATTTTCTAGTTCAAGCAATAAAATTAACGATAAAACTGATGATGAAAATAATGAGAATAAAATATAATAGATATCGATAATTTTAATGGACACTTTTAACTATTAACATCTTAAACTTGTAATAATTTACTAAAAAATAAAACATATTGAATTTTTTTGATTTAATTATATATAAGTTATTTTGAACACGAAATATCAGATAAAATAAGACAATATAAAAGGAGAAAAATAAGAATAATAAAAAAATGATTAGATATAAGCAGAAGAATCAATTATAGTAACTATATAATTTTTTTACTGATTTATTATGATATTATTGTTTGGGTATTTGTCCTTTAATTTGTAGATTAAAATATAATATAATCAATTATAAATTTAGATGTTTTAAAAGTTATACCAACTTTTATATCATATAAGATTGTGATTTGGATCAACTATTTAATTATGATTTTTATCAAAAAAGGATTTAAATGAGTATAGCATATTATAAAGAGTGTCTTCTGGAGAAAGAATTAACGATAGTCCATGTCATTTTATGATACTTGATGCAATTGCTAGAGGAATACAAGATCTAAATAAAATTGCAAAAGTTCTCAAAATGAATAAGGAAGAAGTAGAATTAATAGTAAATGATCTTTCAACTCAAAGACTAATAATAAAAAAGGAGAAGAGAGGTATTTTTGGTAACAAAAAAGTTAAAATATCTATTACAGATACAGGAATTAGACTTTTAAATTCTAAAAAAGAAGAATTAGAACAGAAATGGCGTCAAGCTCAAAAGATGTATAATAATGGGAAAGGAAATAAAGCTCAATTACAAACATACATGGAAGCTAATAGAGCATGGGTCCCATTAATGATATTTTCAGGAATAATAGATGTTCTATTCTTTATGACTATGATGTCTTTTTTGGGAATGGCATTAAATCCCATGGAACAATCAATGGCAGGTGAAAGTGGAGCAGAAGGAGCTGCTGCAGGTGGAGAAACTGGTACAGAACAGGCGAGCACAGGAGGAGGGGAATCAGAAAGCGGAGATATGGGAGATTTTGGGGGATTTGACGTTGGAGGATTTGGAGATTTTTGACTTTCAACAAGGTTATTTTACAATATCAATAGTCTAATTTAATAAATGGAAACCATTGTTATTTAAATTAGTATTTATTTCAATAAATATTTTAAATTTAAATTAATTTTAATTTTTAAGATCGTCTATTGTCTTTCTTCTAACATCATAGACAATTTTATTATCATTATCAGAAGTAGATGAGACTATATTCGTATTAATAGAATCGGCATTTGCAGAAGAATTTCTAACTAAATCATATACATATTCTCGTAGTCTTTTAGCTCTCTTTAATTTACCTTTTTTAACATATCTAGCAAGATAGGTTGATATAATACTTAATTTGATTGTCTCATTATATTTTTTATTATAAATATTAACAATATCAGATGAAGTAAATGTATTATAATAAAAGGATTGCTCAACTATATTCCAGATCTTTGAATCAACAGATATTATACTATTATTCTCTTGAGGTGAATTAGTTATTTTATCCATCGAATCCGAACGTACAAGCTCCATAAGTTCGATAATTTGTAATATCTTTTCCTTTGAAAAATTGCCTTCTAACGATAGATTATACTTACTACCCGCATCATCTTCCAATTCAATCTTTATTTTCTTCTTCTTAGAGCTCAAAGTAAAAGATCTTTATTTTATAATCCACTTATCATTCTTATAGCTGGTACTAAATAAAATCTAGTCAATTACTAAACTTTTTTTGACATAATTATGTACAATGAAAGTCTAGGACCATTACATGATAAAATTATAATGTATTTATATTTTAAACTATTCAAATGATTTAACAGAGTATTTAATTTTTAGAATAATTAAAATTAGATTTGAAATTACACCTATTGCATTTCCCCAAATAATTATGAAATCATCAATAATTATTCCATAAATTACATATAGAAATAATCCAACTGTTAAATAAAATATAAGCCAGAATGAAACATCATCCATTTTTTTGGTTTTAAAGCCTTTTATTATTTGAGGAATACTACTATAACGAGTTAAAATTGTAGCTGCAATACCTATAATAAAAGCTAATAGACTTGATGAATATAAAAAGGAAAACTCCATTATTATCTATATAATAGTTATTATAAGGATATTTTATTGATATGGAAAAATTTAAAATTAATAATAAAAAAGAAAGACTTTAATTTTAACTAGCAAAGATTTAAAATATTTGTATTAATATATATCAAGTTTTTATATCTAGTAACAAAATATTTATATTATAATATATTATTAATTAAATAAAAAATATAGATACATATATTGAATATTAATCTATATTAATTTGTAATCCTTTATTAGTCAAATTTTTCTTTTTAAATGTAATTTCTAGTATTCCGTTTTTATAATGGGATCTTCCACTTGATGGTTCGACAAATTCTGGAAATTCAATTTTTTTATAATACCGTCTTTCTTCTATTGAACCTGAAGATTCTATAGTTAAAGTATTTTCATTAGCATATAATTTGATATTCTCTTTTGCAACTCCTGGCAATTCTGCGACAATCTTTATTTCTTCTTTTCCATTTATTATATCAATCAGAGGTTCTCTTTCTTGTTGTGTATCATGAGAGCTGTCATTGATTGAATGTGAGAAAACATCAACATTTCCAAATTTTCTTATTATAGGTTTACCATCTTCACCAATTTTAACTGAATAACCATATACAATAGGACCAAATTCTTTTACAGTTGATCCATCATCTAATTTATGCTCTTTTATGAATTTTTTTGGAACTGGTTGTTCAAAATTTTTAAAAGAATATTCATCCAGCAATTTTTCCATTTCACGCATCATACTATCGATATCAGGAAACCAATTCGCTGATCGTTTTCTTCTAAACCAATCATCAAAGGGATATGTCATTTTAATTTAGGTTAAAATCATTATGTATATTAAAAAGTTACTTGTAATTTGCAAATTCTTTATTTAATTCTTTCAAAAGAAGTCTCTGTTTTTCTGTAATAGTATGTGGAATTTTAACCTGTATCCTTACTAATTGATCCCCTTTGCCATATGTTCCATATCGTGGCAGTCCTTTTCCCTTGATCTTTAAAATTGTGTTTGCTTGAGTTCCTGCAGGTATTTTTAATTTCTCATGGCCATGTAAAGTTGGAATTTTTATTTCAGTTCCTAATACTAAACTAGGATAATCTAGATTTAGATTGTATAATACATGGCCATCATCTAATCTTTCAAATAAATTATGAGGTAAAACATGAAGTCTGATTAAGAGATCTCCTGGCGGACCTTGTTCCGAATATTCACCTTCACCAGTTAATTGCAAAGTCATTCCGTCTTCAACTCCAGCAGGAATATTTAATTTTATTTTCTTATTTTGTTTTATTTTACCTGATCCTAGACAACTATTGCAAGGTTTATCAATTACTTGACCCTTTCCACTACATGCTTGACATGGCTCCAACGAAATAAATGTTGAAAAACGATTTTGATTATAAACTCTGCGAGTTTGACCTTGACCATTACAAGTATTGCATATACGTGGTTTAGTTCCATGCGCTGCTCCTGTTCCACCGCAATTATTACATTTTTCAAATTTAGGTAATTCAATCTCATCTTTTTTCCCTTGTAAAATATCTTCTAATGAGAGCTCCATATCATATAAAACATCTCTGCCTTTTCTTCTATTGCCACCTATATTGAAACTAAATCCACCAAATGGATCAGATCCTTCAAATCCTCCTCCTCCTCTACCTCCAAACATTTGTTCAAAAATAGTTTTCGCAAAGCCACCAAAACCCATATCTCTAAAGATCTCTTCAAAGTTTGCTTCAGATCCCCTAAATGCATCTTCAGGACCGACATGACCATACGTATCATATCTTGTTCTCTTTTCATCATCTGATAGAACTGCATAAGCTTCAGAAATTTCTTTGAATTTTTCTTCTGCACCTGGCGATTTATTCCTATCAGGATGAAACTTTAAAGCTAGTTTTCGATATGCATTTTTAATTTCATCTTTACTAGCATTCTTTGATATCTCTAAAACTTCATAATAGTCTCGCTTGTTAGTCATAAATTATGATCCCGTACCCGTAATAATTTATATTAATAAAAAAATGATTATTTTTATCTTTTGATATAGATTAGGGTCCAGTTGATGCAGCAGATTTATCTGTAGTATTTGTATTTGCTTCTGTACTAGTTTCACTCTGATTTGTAAATCCCCCAGTATTTGTTGCTGATCCACTACTACTACCACCACTACCTCCTGCTGCTTGATTTGTGGCTGTTGCTGCTGTTGCTCCAACTGTTCTATAAATTTCTGTACTTATTTCAGCCAGTAAATCCTTTGTTTCTTTAATTTTGCTCTTTAGATTTTCAATATTATTACTAGCAATGACATCTTTTAATTCTTGTACTGCCTTGTTTATTTTTTCTGTTTGTTCTGGTTTGATTTTATCTTTGAAGTCTTGAGTAACTAATTTTTCTGCAGAATAGACAAGATTATCTGCTTCATTTTTAATTTCTGCCTCTTCTTTCTTTTTCTTGTCGGCTTCAGAGTACTGATCTGATTCTTTCTTTAATTTGTCTATTTCATCTTTAGATAATTTTGTGGTTGCTGTAATAGTTATTTTTGCTTCTTTAGAAGTGCCTAAATCCTTTGCAGTAACATTTAGAATCCCATTTGCGTCAATATCAAATGTTACTTCGATTTGAGGGATCCCCCGTGGAGCAGGTGGAATTCCTGCAAGGTTAAAAGTTCCTAATGAGACACAGTCTGCAGCCATAGGTCTTTCACCTTGTACTACATGGATGGTAACTGCAGATTGATAGTCCGCTGCAGTTGTAAAAACTTTACTTTTCTTTGTAGGAATAGTTGTATTTCTTTCTATTAGCGTTTCTTTGAGGCCACCTAAAACTTCAAGTCCTAAAGTTAATGGAGTAACATCTACAAGTAAAATGTCTGTTGAAACATCTCCTGTTATAATAGCTCCTTGTATTGCAGCTCCCATAGCTACTGCCTCCATTGGATCAACTCCTCTTTCTGGTTCTTTACCCATTATTGTAGCAACAAATTGTCTAACTATAGGCATTCTAGTTGGTCCTCCGACCATAATAATTTTATCGATATCTGCAGGAGTAAGTTTGGCGTCTTGGATTGCTTGTAACATAGGACTCCTACATCTTTCAACAATTGGTCTTAAGAGTTCTTCCAGTTTCGCACGTGTTAGGTTAATTACAAGATTTTTAGGTCCAGTAGAAGGATCATAAGCTAAAAATGGAAGATTAATTTCTGTTGATACAAGATTGGATAATTCTATTTTTGCTTTTTCTGCTGCTTCCTTTATTCTCATCATAGCAGCATTATCATTTCTTATATCTAATCCTGTTTGCTGTTTAAATTCTTGTAAAATATATTCAATAATAGCATTATCCATATCAGTTCCTCCAAGTTGAGTATCACCTGATGTACTTTTTACTTGAAATACTCCTCCACCCATTTCCATAATAGTTACATCTAGCGTCCCTCCACCTAGATCAAAAACCATAATTTTCAAATCTTTTTGAATTTTATCTAATCCATAAGCAAGTGAAGCAGCTGTAGGCTCATTGATAATTCGTTCTACTTTTAATCCAGCTATTTCTCCTGCATCTTTTGTAGCTTGTCGTTGATTATCATTAAAATAAGCTGGTACAGTAATAACAGCTCTATCTACTGTATCTCCTAGAAATGCTTCAGCATCTTTTTTTATCTTTTGTAAAATAAATGAAGAAATTTGTTGTGGGGTATAATTTTTACCTCTTACATTAAATTTAAAATCAGAACCCATCTTTCGTTTAGCAGCAAAAACAGTTCCTTCTGGATTGGATATCATTTGTCTTCTAGCAGGTTCTCCAACTAACAGATCACCTGTATTTGTAAAGGCTACTACAGACGGAAAAGCTTTTCCACCAACAGAAGTACCTTCTGCTGCTTGTATGATTGTGGGTTTACCTCCTATCATTGCTGCTGCTGCGGAATTACTAGTTCCTAGATCAATACCAATAATTTTTCCCATATTTAATAATCACCTATAGATTAGTTTGATTCATCTATATTATTGTTCATTAATTTTTTTTTCTTTTTGGATATTTCTACAAGACTAGCTCTTAGAACTTTATCATTAAGCATATAACCTCTGCGTATTTCATTGGTAATAGTATTTTCTGGAAGATCATCATTATATGCAAAGCTGATAACATCATGTTTGTTTGAATCGAACATCTTTCCTATTGTTTCAATTGGTATTACACCTTCAGATCGCAAAATATTATCTAAATTTTTAAAAATACCATCTAATCCATTTATAAAAACTTCATCAAGATCTTTATTCTTTTTTATCATATCTAATGCTCTCTCATAATCATCCCGTATAGTTAAAAATCTAGAAAGAAGATTAGCTTTATTTGATTCTATATTAGAAGCCATTTGTTTTTCTATTTGTTTTCTATAATTGTCAAAATCTGCAATCATATATTTTAATTTATTAAGATTCATCTCTGCTGCTTTTTTTGTTTCTTTTAATTCAATTTTTGTTTTCTTTAATTCTTCTTCTTCTTTTAGAGATTCACTAATATTATCAGTAGTTTGTTTTTCACCTTTTTTTATAGAATTATCATTATTAATCATACAATTTATTCAAATGGATAAACCTAGATAATTAGATATCGTTAAAATAAACAAATTTGAAATTTAAGATAATATTTATAGTATCAGATAAATTAAATATAGAATATACTAAAAAACGTTATGTCAGTTACAGAAGATGATGAAATTTCTGCCATTATGAAAAGAAAAAAAGAAATGTTTGAACAAAAATTGAAATTTATGAATGAACTAAAAAAAATTAACAAGCCCATAAATCTGACTGATTCAAATTTTGATATAGAAAAATCAAAGTATCCTTTATTAGTTGTAGATTTTTGGGCCGCGTGGTGTGGTCCCTGTAAAATGATATCGCCCATCATAGAACAGCTGGCAGAGCAGTATTCTGGAAAAATAGTATTTGGTAAGGTCAATGTGGATGAAAATCCTCATATATCACAAAGATTTGGAATTCAAAGTATTCCAACTTTGATGATCTTGAAAAAAGGACAGGTTATTGATGTAATGATAGGTGCATTACCAAAAGGACAAATTGAAAATAGAATAAAACAATACATAGAATAACAAACTTCTAAATATATTTAGAAATGAAAATTAAACAATTTTTTCAATGATAAAATCATTTACAAGATAGTTTAGATAGAATGGATAGAATTGTGGAATTAATTGTAATATGTAAAAAAAGGTATTGGAAATAAATTTTCGAATTTCTATTTTGAAAGATTCAGATATAATAATTAATTAATTAATTATGCGTAATTGCCTTTTATAGAAGATTTTGCTCCACATGCCTCACACAATAAAAAGCCAAGTTTTTTATTTTTTTCTGTTCTTGTATCAGGACTACCACAAACAGGGCATATAACATAATCTTTTACATATCTATCAATTAATGCACCAAATGACGAACGTACTTTACGTCCTAAAAAAATGACTCTATCGCCGTTAATATAACCAGCAGAAGCAAGCTCCTTATTAAGGTATAATAATAATTTTTCAGGGTCACGACGTAATGCTTTTGAAAAATCCATAAAATTTCTAAATATTGTTCTCTGACCTACCCAAATTATTTGTGGAACAGGTAATTCCAATCTAGAGATTTCTTTTTTGGCCGTTGTTCCTAGTTTGTTATGAAGTCTATCAAGTAATAATTCATAATCCGCTCTAGTTTGATGTTTCAATATAATCAATTAATATTTTTTTCTTATTAATGTATCTTATGATAGATTTATAAAAAAAGGAAGAAAATTTTGAAAAGATAATTAAATGATAATGATGATGATTTATTATAATAATATGATGATCAACAATGAATAGTATATTTTTAGATCTAAAAATAATTACACTATACTACAATAACCATCATATCATCCTATGAACATTATATAACTTAATTATTAATATATAAATTGTTAAATCTTACTCCTTTTGTTTAAGTGGATCGTGTAATAAAAAGGAAAAAAATTTAATATATAAATAAGTTTTATTTATTATATTCATTTAACCAATGAAAAAATGGACTAATGGTATTGTTATCAGGTAGCTGTGAAGAGTCAGACACATTATAACATAACATAAGCATTCTTTGCTCAAGCTTGTTGATTAGATTAGATGGAACCTCTGCTTTTTTTAGAGGTTGTTTAAATAGTTCGAAAAAATAATCTTGTTTATAATATGCAATATGCTGTTCAAAACAGTTGGAGAGAATTGTTGGATCTCGTGTTATTCTATAACTAATATGTTTAGAGGATGACGCTCGTTCTTCTATACTTATTTGTAATATTCTCTTGTTATACTCTTCTCTGATAAAATCAGAATCAAGTTTATTTTTTCCATATTCATGAAAGATCTTGATATTTCTAGCCCGTTGTTCCATAGTCCTTTTTGCTATATTTTTAACAGATAAAATTTCCAAATTACTAATTACTTTATTATCTTTTCCAAATAAATAAAATATTCCTATAATCTCATCTTTTTTAATAAAAGGGAATTCGATTTTTTTTTCAAGAAATTGTGTTATTCTAGAATCAATATCTACTGGTATAAATATTCCCATATAGGAATCAGTTACTACAACCATTATTATTGTCACTTAAGAAGTAATACTTCCTGTAGTAAATTATTAACTAACTATTTATCAATACATAATACAAAGTGTATATAAACTACAATGACCTAAATTTCAAAAGAAACTACTATATTTATCTATTACAATTAAAATAAAAAAAAGATTTAGTGAGCATGTGGTGGTGGAGCGCCACTTTTTGAAAGTGCTTCATTGAATGTTCCTGATGCTTTTTCATGATATTCTAATGATGATTGATCTACTTTAATTGCTTGTGGTGGACAAACTGAAACGCAAGCCATACACCAAATACAATCATGTTCTCTTATAGGATCTGCTTTATCAGTATAGTCTTTTCTCTCTTCCTTTACTGTAGAGCCAGTTCCTTCATATGTTTCTGTATGTGCATCTTTGGCAGGAACATCCTTTTCTGTCCTATACCATTGAAATACCTGAACTGGACATGCTTCAATACATGCACCATCTGCTACACAAGAGTCCCAATCAACGGCTACCATGGTACCACTTACACCTAGTGGCTCTTGTTCTTCACCTCTTGCAGCATATGCTGCTTTTACTTCTTCATTTTCGGCTGCTTCACCTTGTTTACCTGGTCCCCATCTATAGTGAAAATGTTCAGCATCAGAAAGTTGGATTTTACCAATCACTTGATGATTTTTTGGAAAGTCTGGATCTATTGGCATTTATATCTATTTTATCCATGAACATATATTATATAAATGATATGTGAAATAAAAACAGGTTTTTATAATTTAGAACTATACGTAATTGATAATACCTCATATAGAATAAGGTTATTATTTTTATTTTTATATTTTTATGATATATTATTTAAAATTGAAAAATAAAAAAATTTTTGGAGACTGGACTAGTCATTGAATCCTTTTTCTGCATGCTGAGTTATATCCAATCCTGCTTCTTCTTCTTCTTCTGATACTCTTAGGCCGATAGTCTTGTCTATTATCTTGAAGATTGCTGCTGATACACCGAATGCAAAGGCTGCAGCTACGGCAATTCCAAATGCCTGTATACCCAGTTGTGCTGGATTTCCATGTAACCACCCTACAGGTCCATTCTCCATTACTAGAGGACTAGCAGCTACTCCTATTGCTAAAGCACCTAGTATACCTGTTACACCGTGAACGGAACTAACATCTAATGCATCGTCTATCTTTAATTTTTCTTTAAACAATACTATACCATAGTATGAACCAAACCCTAGAATGATACCCAGAACAAAAGCACTTTCTCCAGTAATATAACCAGCAGTAGGTGTAATTCCAGCAAGTCCAGAGATTGCACCGTTTATGACAGCTGCTACAGAAGGTTTTCCTGAACGTTTCCATGATAGAAATAGCCACACCAACGTACATGTCGAAGCACCTATTTGCGATGTCAAAAGAGCATTTCCTGCAACACCATTAGCAGCTAATGCACTACCAGCATTAAATCCAAACCATCCCAGCCATAGCATAGTAGCTCCAATTACGGCTAATGGTAAATTGTGTGGTATCATTATCTGTGGTCCAAAATTCTTTCTCCTTCCAAGTACCAGTCCAGCAGCTAGAGATGCCATACCTGCGCTAGTATGTATTACTATACCACCGGCAAAGTCCCATACTCCAAGCTGTGCTAACCATCCACCTCCCCATATCCAATGAGCCAATGGGAAGTAAACGAACAAGCTCCAAGCTATAGCGAATATGAAAAAGGAACTATATTTCAGTCTTTCCGCAAACGCACCAGAAATCAATAGAGGAGTAATAACAGCGAACATCATCTGATATGTTGCAAAAGTCACTCCAGGAAATGTAACATTTATTCCAAATCCTTCATGTATTCCTACCCCATTATAAAATATATGATCTAATCCTCCTATTATCCCGCCTTGAGTAGGTCCAAAGACCAAAGTAAAACCAACAATAAACCACAGGGTGGATAGAATTGCCAGCCCAGAAAATGTGTGCATTATTGCTGAAAGTCCATTCTTGAATCGGATTAAGCCAGCTTCAAAGAATCCCAAACCAGGTGTCATCAACATGACAAGTCCTGTTGCGACTATCATCCATGCAGTATCACCAGTATCTAACGCCATTCCTGTTGCTAAGTCACCACACAGTATTATAAAAAAGTTTGTCCTAGAGTAATAAAAAATTAATTTAATAATTTTATTTAAAAATAATTATAAATCTTTTAATTTATTTATAAAATATTTTGTAATTCCCGTTTAAGTACATTTACCATGTTTTGTATATCCATTTCAGACACCCCTGGATGAACTGGTAATGATAAAACATGTTTGCTTGACCAATTAGTATTTTGTAAATCATTATTCATTGAAAATCTCTGATAAAAAGGAGTTTTATGGACAGGTGGGTCATAATAAACAGCTGCTCCTATTCCTTTTTCTATTAATTTTTTCTTGATATAATCTCGCAAATTTATATTATCAGATTTATTAAATGCTAGTGTATAAAGATACCAATTAAATTTCTTTATTTGATCTTCTTCAGGGATTTTAATATTATATTTTGATATTATTGTTTCTAGTAAATTGGATAATAATAAAGAATTTCGTTTTCTAAGATTCAAAAATGTTTTTAATTTTTTCATTTGTATTTTAGCTATTGCAGCACTTAATTCAGGAAGTCTATAATTAAGTCCTAATATCCGTGTATCATATCCTTCAACCATGCCATGATTTCTGATCATTTTTAATGTGTCTGCTATTTTATCATCATTTGTTACAATAGCTCCGCCTTCACCAGATGTCATGACTTTGCCAGCATACATACTAAAACATCCCATTGTTCCAAAAGTTCCTGTTTGTTTATTTTTATAAATTGATCCTAATGATTGACAAGCATCTTCAATAATATAAAGGGAATACTGATTTGCAATTTCATTTAGTTCATAAAGATCTGAAGGATGGCCGTATAGATGAACAGGTAAGATAGCTTTACTTTTTTTAGAAATTTTTCTCTTTAAATCCTGAAGATCAATAGTATAATCTTTAGTATTAATATCTACAAATACTGGTTTAGCACCAGATGCAACTACAGAATTGGCAGTTGCCACAAAAGTAAAGGAAGGAAGCAATATTTCATCATCAGCCTTGATATCAAGTGCAAGTAATGCTGCATGCAAAGCAGCCGTACCAGTATTAACAGCGATAACATGTTTAACATCTAAAAAGCTTCTTAATGATGATTCAAATTCTTGAACTCTTTTACCGCCATCTCGAGCAGCGCTAGTAAGAGCATTTTCATCAAGTACTTTAATAATTTCTTGTTTCTCCTCATTATCTATCCAAGGTCTATTAATAGGAATCAATTTTAACTATTTTATGTGATTAAGAATATTAAATAAGTGTTTTTGGTAAAAACTATTAATTTATTTACCATTGTTATATATCGTTATACACATTAAACTACATTTAATAAAAATTGGAAGATTAGATCATTTTTATAATAATAAATGTAATTTTTACAATTCATTAATAAAACTAATAAATTTAAATAAATATTTTCTATAAAAAACATTGTATTAGTATTATAATTCAATAAGATACTTTACAAATCGGTTAATTCAATAGTTATAGGTATTATGAGTAAATATTAGAATTATTAAAATATAATAGTAGGCTATTCAACTTATCTTTTGTGCAGATGTGGCAGAGTGGTCTTCTATTCAGAACACAATAATGCGTCGGCCTTGAGTAATCTTCAAGGTTATGAGCAAGCCGATTCGCCTTCGGGCGATCAGGAGTTCGAATCTCCTCATCTGCGCTTGTATCTTAAAAGAATTACTAATTAATTTTATAACTAGAGATGAAATTTATTAGACTTTAACAATTAAATTCGCATTAAAATGGATAAAAGATTAGTAGTGATAGTAACTATATTGGTCATTACAAGTGCAATAGTTACTATTTTTACATCTCCTTTAGATACTACTGTTCCTATCCCAGAGCCTTCATTCTTGAATAATACAACAAATTCAAATAAAGGTATTGAGATAATTGCAGAAAATCTATCAACACCGTGGGCAATAGATATTGCAAAAGATAATAGAATATTTTTTACTGAACGCGATGGAAAGATTAGGGTAATTGATGCAAAAGGAATCCTTATTGATGAACCAGTAGCTTATATTAGAGTTGCTCAAAATGGAGGTTTAGGATTATTAGGAATTACTCTTCATCCTAATTTTACAGAAAATCATTTAATGTACATTTATCATAGTTACTTGAAAGATAATAAAATTTATAATAAAGTTTTACTTTTGAAAGAAAAAGATAATAAAATTATTGAATCTAATATAATAATTGATTCTATTCCAGGGTCACTATATAACAATGGAGGAAGAATAAACTTTGGACCTGATAAAAAGCTATATATTGCCACCGGTGATGCTTCTGATCCTCATTTAGCACAAAACCGCTCTTCACTCGCAGGAAAAATATTAAGAATAAATTCAGATGGATCTATTCCTTCAGATAATCCATTTAAAGACTCTCCCATTTATTCCTATGGACACAGAAACGTTCAGGGAATTGCATGGCATCCTGAAACAAAACAAATGTATTCATCAGAACATGGTTCATCAGGATTTGATGAAATTAATTTAATCATTCCAGGAAAGAATTATGGATGGCCAATGGAAGAATGTAAAGGAACAAATACTACTGAAAAAGCTATTGTTTGTTTTAATCCTGCAATTGCCCCTTCTGGTATAACGTTTGCTTCATCAGATAAACTAGGCTATAAAAATGATCTGATTGTAACGACTCTTAAAGGTTCTCATCTAAGACAAATAGACATCCAATCAGGAGAACAAAATAATATATTAGTAGGCTATGGTCGACTTAGAGATATTGTTGAATCTAATGATGGTACATTATATGTACTAACTAGCAATACAGACGGAAGAGGAATTATCCAAACTAACGATGATAAAATTTTAAAAATACTTAAACCATAATCTTATGTGAACAAAAAAAATAACAGTAAGAAAAATAATGACAAAAATATCAAAAAATTTTATGAGTTAGAACATAAAGAACGTTTGGAATTTTTGAAAAAAGAAGCTCACCTTACGGATCAAGATTCAAAAATATTTCAAGACTTTCCAAAAAATTTTGAATTTAATAAAGTTAATAATATGATTGAAAATGCAATTGGATTTGTACCAATTCCATTAGGAATTGCTACCAATTTTGTTATAAATGGAAGAAAATATTTAATTCCAATGGCTATAGAAGAACCATCTGTTATTGCTGCTGCAAGTAAAGCCGCAAAAATTGCAAGTGTAAAAGGAGGGTTTTTAGCTGAAGCAGATAATTCCATCATGATTGGGCAAATCCAATTAATTTCAAGAGATAAAAGAAATGATAAAGATAAATTTTTTTATAAGGAAGAAAGAGATAGAGTAAAAAAAATAATATTAAATAACAAAGAAAAGTTGCTGGAAATAGCAAATTCAAAAAGTAGATCTGTACATGCTATTGATTTACAAGTAAGGGAAATCTTTGATGAAAGTATTAATAAAATGGGATATATGATAATAATAGAATTAGTTATAGATACGAAAGATGCAATGGGAGCAAATGTAATTAATACAATGTGTGAATCAATTGCTCCAGAGTTAGAAAAAATAACAAAATGTACAGTTATTTTAAAAATTTTGTCAAATTATTCGACAAAAAGAATGGCTAGATGTAAAGCTATTTTTCCAAAAGAAATGATTGGTGGCTCAAAAGGAGTAGAACGAATTTTATATGCATTTGCATTTGCATATTCTGATATATATAGAGCTGTTACACATAACAAAGGTTTAATGAATGGAATTGATGGAATAGCTATGGCAACAGGACAAGATGTTAGAGCTATAGAAGCAGCTGCACATGCATATGCTTCTAAAGATGGAAAATATAGATCTTTGACTAAATGGTATAAATCAAAAGAAGGAGATTTAGTTGGAGAAATTGAGATTCCATTGGCTGTAGGAATAGTAGGTGGAATAACCTCAGTACATCCATATGTAAAAATATCTTTGAAAATATTGAATATAAAGAAAGCCAAAGAGCTTGCTTTAATAATGGTAGCAGTAGGTCTAGCTCAAAATTTTGCTGCAATTCGTGCTTTAGCAGACGAAGGAATTCAGAAAGGACATATGAGATTACATGCAAGAAATATAGCCATAACTGCAGGAGCAATAGATGAAGAACAAATCAATACCATTGTAAGCAAACTTGTCCAAGAAAATAATGTTACTGTAAATAAGGCCAAAGAAATAATCGAATTAATCAATAAAAATGAAAATTAGTAATAAGTAGATATATATCAGATAGGAAGAAAAATTTTTTGTTATAGTTATGGCTCATATAGTAAAATTTGCTGTGCCTAAGGGAACCATGGAAGAAGCAACATTTAAGATTCTCGAAGAAGCATGGCAAAAAGTAAGTGGAAGAGCACGAACTTATAGGATTAAGTTAAGTGATCCAGATATAGAAGTTAAGCTTCTGAGGCCACAGGAAATCCCTACTTATGTACAAGAGGGATTATATGATGTTGGAATTACAGGGAGAGATTGGATTAGGGAAGCAAATGCAGATGTAAAAATATTGCTTGATTTAGAATATGGTAGAGTTAAACAAGTAATAGCAATACCGGAAAGTTTTCCATTTAATAACTTAGATGAAATGATTATAGAACATGTAAATAATGATAAACCACTAAGAATATCTGCAGAATATCTTACGACTACAGCAAATTATATAAAATCTAAACTTGCCTACCAAAAATATTTTGGAAATAGCAATCCTATGATTATTACTCCTTGGCTTAGGATTGGTGAAAATAAAAAGATTCAAATTTTTCTCTCTTTTGGGGCTACAGAAGCCAAGCCACCTGAAGATGTAGATGCTATATGTGATATTACTGAAACTGGAACTACTCTAGTTCAGAACAATTTAAAAATTATAGATACAATTATGGAATCTACGTCGGTTCTAATTGCAAATAAAAATTCTCTTAAAGATAATAAAAAGAGAGAGAAGATAGCAGACATGATTGCATTATTAAGAGGAGTAGTAGAAGCACGTAAAAAGCTGCATATTTTTGTTAATGTTAAAAAAGAAAATTTAGATAAATTACTTTCTACTTTACCAGCATTAAAGAGACCTACAGTTAGCAATTTAAGCGAAGAAGGATGGTATGGAGTGAATACCATAATAGATAAAAACGAATTTATAAAAATTGTTCCAATTATGAGAAAATTAGCACAGGGGTTAGTAGTATCAGAACCAAGACAAATATTACCATTAGAAGAAATCAACATAGATAAAGAAGAATAATTGAAGAGAATAACAATTAAAAATGCTAAATTAGATGTAGATAGTATACGTTATAACATATCTAGTAATTTTTCTGAAGATGCAATTAAAAAAATAGGACAAATTATAGAAAATGTTAGAAAGTATGGTGATGACGCTATAAAAAAATATACTTCTAAATATGATAAAGTAGAACTCGATTCATTTAAGGTTAATGATGAAGAAATAAAAGAAGCATACAATTGTATTTCTAATGATCATATTAAAACTATTAAACTTATTAGAGATAGACTGATAAGAAATGAGACTATTCTTTTAGAACATCTTAAAGAAATATCATATTTATATCCACAAAATGAAAACATACAACGCATTATTCAACCTATTTCTAGTGTTGGTTGTTATGTCCCTGGAGGAACTGCGAGATATCCAAGTACACTAATAATGTGTGTAACACCAGCAAAATTAGCAGGAGTTAAAAGAATAGTAGCAATATCACCAACTAAGACAGATGGAAAAATAGATCCTCTTACTTTAGTCTCTGCCGATATTTGTGGAGTTAATGAGATATACAAAGTTGGAGGAGCACAAGGCATTGCAGGATTGGCATTTGGGACTGACAGTATCAAAAGAGTAGACAAGATTGTCGGTCCAGGTGGAATGTATGTAACAATTGCAAAATTATTAGTTTCGAATATGGTATCAATAGATATGTTAGCAGGTCCTACTGAATTAGTTATTTATGCAGATGATAAATCTAATGCAAAATATGTTGCTTTAGACTTAATTTCCCAATCAGAACATAGTAAAGATACATTGTGTGGACTAGTAACTAATTCACATGAATTTGCAAACAAAGTTGAAGAAGAAATTAATAGTATTTTAGCAAGAAAGATCTCACGTCAGGAAATAGTTACAAATAGTCTATATGAAAATGGATTTATTGCCATATCTGAAAATGAAGATTTAGCAATAGAATTTGTTAATGAAATAGCTCCAGAACATTTACAAATTATGGCAAAAAATGAATTAAAAATAGTTAAAAAAATTACATCAGCAGGACTTATTTTAGTTGGAGAAAATACTCCATCTGCTGCGAGTGACTATTGTCTAGGATCAAATCATGTTCTTCCTACTATGGGATTTGGTAAATCAAGAACATCTTTATCAATATTGGATTTTGTTCGTATTTCAAATATAGTGCAAAGCTCAAAAAAAGAGATTGACGAAATTGAACCTTTTGTCAAGATAATAACTGAAGAGGAAGGATTAATTAATCATTATAAAGCTGTTAAAGCAAGAGTAAGAAACAGTCGAAATCAATAAAAATAGAAGATGATTGGTAATATATGGATAAATGGTTTGAATCAAAATTAATTGAAATAGGAAAACTAAATTGTTATATAAAACCAGTAAAAAGTAAAGGATTAAAACTTGATGCAAATGAAAATCTTGTTTTAAAAAAAGACTTTATCAAAAAAATAGCAATTAAAGCTGTACAAAAAGAGGATTTAAGAAAATACCCCTTACAACAACTTGATAATTTTTATTTACAACTTTCAAAATATACTAAAATAGATAAAAAAAATCTAGCTATTGGAAATGGTTCAGATCAAATAATAGATTTAATCCTGTCAACCTTTGGAAAAGAAAAAAGAGTAACTACATTTACTCCTACTTTTTCTTATTTTATTGATAGATGCCAATTATATTCTATGAAAATAGACAAAATACCTCTTTTACAAGATAATTCCATTGATAAAAAAAAATTTATACAAAGTGCAAAAAAATCTGAAATAATATATATTTGTTCACCAAATAATCCTACGGGCAATCAATTCGATAAGGAATTATTAACAGATATGTTTAAAAATCTTGATGATAAGTTAATAATTTTAGATGAAGCATATATAGATTTTGCTAATTACTCTTTTTTTTCTGAAACAATCAAAAGTCAGAATATTATAATATTAAGAACATTATCTAAAGCATTTGGATTAGCAGGAGCAAGATTGGGTTATTGTATTGCTAACGAAAATTTTTCATCTATATTTAAGAATATTATACAATACCCTTATGCAATAAATAATATTTCTTTGAATATAGGAAATGAAATATTAAAGAATTCCAAATATATTGAAAAAACAATTAAAATTATTAAAAAAGAACGTAAAAGAATAGTAGACTATTTAAACAAAGCAAATAATGAACTAAAGGTTTTTCAAACTGATTCCAATTTTATTTTTTTCCAAGTTTTTAACATCAATAAATATGAACGTATTTTAACTCAATTAAAAAAAGATAAGATATCAGTTAAATCAATAGGAATGATAAAAGATAGAGAAGGAGGTCATATCAGGGTAACTATTGGTACAAAAATGATGAATAATAAATTTCTAAGTTCTATATCTAAGGTAATATATGTATCAAAAGATAAATAATAATAATTTTATTCTTACAACAAAAAAATATTTTAATATTGACTGTATTATTTTTGATATTGATGGAGTTTTAATCGATGTAACAAAATCTTATAATGAGGCAATAAAAAATACAGTTCAATTTGTTGTTGGAAACATGATTAAAAAAGACAATTTGAAAGATTTAGTTACAGATAAAATAATTTTGAAATTTAGACAAACTGGAGGTTTTAACAATGACATTGATACAAGTTATGCTATTAGCTTGGCACTATTATCATATCCGAAACTTAAAAATTCTGATATTGAAAATTTTTTGATTGAGATAGCAGAACATGCTGATGAGACTGGAATAGGTTCAGTTGAAAAATACATTAAAAAGTTAATATCAAATAAAACCTCTTCTAATTACTCAATCAATATTCATAAAATTCTCAATTATTTGAATTATCCAGGAAATATTGGAGATAGTATAATTTCTACTGTATTTGATGAATTTTTTTATGGAAAAGAATTATTTTTAAAAAGGTATGGAATTAAACCAAAATATTATTTTGGAAAACCATTCATCGAAAATGATAGAATAGTGATCACAGATAATACGATTAGAAAGATAAAAGAAAAATTTGATGGTAAGATTGCCATGGTTTCAGGCAGAAGTAAGATTGCAGCGTCCTATACACTAGATAATAAATTTTATTTGTTAAATGAGAAGAATAATAGTGTATTTCTTGAAGATGAAGATAGAAAATATGCTAAACCAAATCCATATGGATTAAAAAAAGTAATAAACAAAATTAATACAAGAAATGATATTCTCTATTGTGGAGATTCTGTTGAAGATTTAATAATGGCTAGAAGAGCAGAAGTAGAATTAAATCAAAAAAACTTTAACAAAAAAGCAAAAACTAATATTGTTTTTTGTGGGATATATGGCTGTAGTAGTAATCCACATGAGTTAATCAGTGATTTTATGAAGAAAAAAGCAGATATAATAATTAAAAGTATAAATAATTTACCATATGTATTAAATAAAGTACTATAGGAATATTGTTAGTTGAATTCGGAACCTCTTAACCTGGATAAATCTCAAAAAAGAATATCAATCAAAGAAAGATTTACAAAAGAGACCGATGTAAGTGTGAACGTTAATATTGATGGTTCTGGGAATGTTGAAATTAAAACTGGAATCCCATTTATAGATCACTTAATTTCCGCTTTTGGAAAGCATAGTATGGTAGATATTTATTTAGAAGCAAAATCAAATGATAATATTGCTCATCATTTAATTGAAGATGTTGCTATAACTCTCTCTCAGACACTAAATGAAGCCCTATTAAATAGAACACAAATTAGAAGATATGGATATGCAATAATTCCAATGGATGAAGTAATGGCAATCTCAGCAATTGATCTAATCAAAAGACAGTTTCATAAAGTAAATTTAGCATTAACAAGAGAGGAAATAGAAGGAATTGCAAGAGAGGATTTGGAACATTTTATAGAAAGCTTATTACAACATCTTAATGCATGTACTCATATTAATATACAATATGGTGAAAATGACCATCATAAAATAGAGGCAGCTGTAAAGTCATTTGCAATATCATTTAGAATGGCTTCAAGTATAGATTATCAAAGAAATGATATTCCAAGTACAAAAGGGGTAATGTAATATTGAATGATATTGCAATTTTTGATTATGGTGCAGGTAATCTTTATAGTTTAAAATGTTCTTTGGAAAAAAATGGAGCAAAAAAAGTTTCAATAATTAAATCTTTACAAAATATTAATAAATATGATGGATTAATTCTTCCTGGAGTAGGTAACTTTGATCCGGCTATTCAATCGATAGAACCGTACAGAAATGACTTTGATAATTTAGTTGAAAAAGATTTTCCTATATTTGGCATTTGTTTAGGAATGGAAATGTTATTTAATAATAGTGAAGAAGGAAAGTTAGAAGGTTTAAAAATTTTAAATGGAAAAGTAATTATGCTTCCAAGAAAAAAGGTAAAAATACCTCATATGGGATGGAATAATATAGAAATTGCAGATAAAAACTGTAAAATTCTACATGGATTAAAAGATGGATGTTGGGTCTATTTTGTTCATTCATATCATATTGTTCCAAAAGATAAAAAATTAATAGTTGCTAGTTCCCAATATGGAGGAAATATACCAGTAGTTATAGAGAAAAACAACATTTTTGGAACACAATTTCATCCTGAAAAATCAGGTATAAATGGAGCAAAAATAATAAAGAATTTTTTGAGAGTGTGTGGTGGTAAATATTGAATATAATACCTGCAATTGATATACTAGAAGGACAAGTAGTAAGATTAGTTAAAGGAAAACTTCAAAATAAAATTGTTTATAGTAATAATCCTATAGAAATTGCAGAAAAATTGGAAACTCAAGGAGCAGATATAATTCATGTAGTAGATCTTGATGCTACCTTGACTACTGGATGGAATAATAATAAAAATAATACAGAAATTATTTTAAAAATAATAGATACAATAAAAATTCCAGTACAGGTAGCTGGAGGAATAAGATCTGTTGATGCCATTAAAAAAATGTTTGAAAAAAAAGCAGAAAAAATTGTTATAGGAACATTGGCATACAAACATCCACAAGTATTACAACAATTATCAAAGGATAAAGTAGAAAAAATAGTAATTTCAATAGATCAAAATAAAGGTATTGTCATGATTGATGGGTGGAGACAACCATCTGGATTTAGGATAATTGAAGCTATAAAGTTTTTTATGGCCAAAGGAGTTAAAGAATTTTTACTCACAACAGTTGATAGAGATGGAACTTTGAATGGTCCAGATTTAGATACGCTTTCCTATGCTTCAAACGTAAATGGAGCAAAAATAATTGCAAGTGGTGGAATATCTAGTATTGAAGATATAATTAGAGTCAAAAACATTGGTTGTTCTGCTGTCATATTAGGTAAGTCTATCTATGATGGAAAAATAGATGTAAAAAAGGCAATAGCAATAGTTTAAAAATGACCTTAGCAAAAAGAATTATCCCATGTCTTGATGTAAACAATGGTAGAGTAGTTAAAGGTATTAATTTTAAAGAAGTAAAAGATGCAGGGGAGCCAGTTGAATTTGCAAAAAAATACAGCCACCAAGGAGCAGATGAACTTGTTTTTCTTGATATAACTGCATCAGAGCAAAAACGAGACATTATTAAAAATGTAGTACGCAATGTTGCTAAGGTTATAGATATACCTTTTACTGTAGGTGGAGGTATCAAAAAATTAGAAGATGCTAGAGATATTTTGCTAAGTGGAGCTGATAAAGTTTCAATTAATACATCTGCTGTAAAAAATCCAAAATTAATTACAGAATTAATGTCTATTTTTGGAAAACAATGTATAGTAGTGGCAATAGATGTTAAAAAAAATTATTCTTATGCTGATACTAGAAAAATTTTAAAAGATAACAAAGAGCGTAAAAGAAAACAAGATAATCCTTATTGGTTTGAAGTTATGATATATGGAGGAAAAGAAAGAACAGGCATAGATGCAATAGAATGGGCTAGAAAGGTAGAGGAACTTGGAGCAGGTGAAATTCTTTTAACAAGTATTGATGCAGATGGAACAGAAGAAGGATATGACTTAGAATTAAACAAAGCTATTTGTAAAGAGGTAAGTATACCAGTCATAGCCTCCGGCGGATGTGGGAAACCAATACATATGGTAGAAGTTTTTCAAAAAACAAATGTAGACGCAGCTTTAGCAGCATCAATATTCCATTATCAGAAATCAACTATTAAAAAGGTAAAACAATTTTTGAAAAGAAATAATATATATGTAAGAATATGATAAAAATTTATTTCAATGCAAAATTTTTATTTTTTTATTTATTATACCAGATTATACAATTAAAATATAATAGTAAAAATTAAACTACCTTAAAATTTATTATTTATTTAAACCTTGTAATTGACCTTCTTGTTCTAATTTATCAGCATGAGCCGCTATATATCTCCAAACAATATCTGCTTTGTCAGATTGAAAATCCCAAGGTGCAAGTAGCACTAGATCATTTTCTCTTATCCACATTCGTCTTTTGATTTTACCTCGGATACGACAAGTACGTACTTTACCATCAGTACATTTTACAATAACATTATCGCCTCCTACTAGCTTTATAACTCTACCAAACATTTCTCCTTCATGAGGCATAACAAGCTCTTTAAGTTCAGCCTCATTCAAAACTTTTCTTTTACCTAAATCTAATCCTTCCTTGTATTATATAAAATAAAGTAATTTAAAAATGTATTGTCTTATGATAAAATAGATTCTAGATATTTAAAATAAAATATTCGGTTATAGATGTAAATAAATTGTAAAAGAAAGTTATGTTACTTTTTTAAATAATAATAATAAAATTTGTTTTATAAATAAATTGTGAAATAAAATTATCATACTAAAGATGAAAATTTAATTTAATAATCAGAACATGTATATTAAATTATGGTAATTAATCATTTTTAAAGAAATATACATATATCAAATATCTGTAAAAAAATATTAAAAATTATCAATATGCAAAAGTTAATTTAGTATTTTATATTTATTTTATTAAATTGAATAATATTTATTCAGAAGATGAAAGAAAAACTATTCTAGATAGTTTTATGAGAGAATTGTATTTTAGAGATAAAGATGCTATTATGAATAATAAAACTAATATTTTCACAGTTAAAGAAATTTGGGAAGCAGCATTATATTCATATGATTATTCAGATATCGAAAATGAGATAAGAGAAACTTCTAATAAACAAGAATCTGATATAGAATTTATGGGAAAAATCGAAGAAGGAAGAATTCGTTTAACTGAACGTGGAAGAAATAAATTCATAGGTTTGTGAATTATAAATAACTTATTATTATCATATAAAATAAATGTAAATTAGTTTTTGAACTTATTTATTTTTAATTGTATTAACAAAAGTTTATTATATAATTAAATAATTATTGAGAATATATAAACAAAATCATTTTCAAATATTAAAGTAATATATTTAAATAAAACATACATGAAAAGTTATAGATTATTTTTTATATATATATTATCATGTATAAATAAGAATTATTGTTAAAGGAATTTATTTTACTCAAAACTTCAAACATTAGAAAAAGTAAATAACTTAGGACTATGAGCTGAATTGTCTTTTAGATTATTATTAATTCTTTATAATCAATGTTCCTTTGTTTATATCAATAGGTATTGGTAACTAAAAATACAAAAAATTGAAATTATTTTTCTATTAATATATTTATACCACCATTCCAACCAAATATAGGATAATCAAAATTATACCTATCACTAAAACAATAGAGCCTATAATATACATTA
This sequence comes from Nitrososphaeraceae archaeon, assembly GCA_035706205.1. Taxonomy (GTDB): domain Archaea; phylum Thermoproteota; class Nitrososphaeria; order Nitrososphaerales; family Nitrososphaeraceae; genus TH1177. The sequence continues at coordinate 32,759 of DASSVK010000066.1, forward strand.
ATCGTGCAGGAAGAGATGGAAGAACTCTGTTTAAAAATATCAAAATTATCCCAATTATTATTAATGCAATTCCAGTTTCTAACGATACCATTCTATTCTATTATAATTATTAATATTTATATAGGTTATATAGTACTAGTGTTAAATAACTACTACTATAACAAAATAGTTATAGAAATGTTCTCAATTTATAACGATTAAGTATGATTCTTACGTTTCCAGATCAAAAATTTAGTAGTAGAGAAGATCCTGTAAAGTTAACAAAATAGATTTAGTTGTGGGTATTCTATTTTAATAAATGCCTATTAAATTTAACAGAAATAAAGAACATCTACATGTATTGTCATCTGTTCTTTGTATTTGTATCTTAGTTAAAGTCTTAGGAATATGTCTAAGACATTAATAATCTCTATGGATTAAAAATAATAAGAGTTACATATCTATCTGGAACTGGATTCAGAGATTTGGTTCATGCCATCTCTACAAGAGGAAAGAGATTAACTGCATTCATAATAGAAATAGATGAAACTGTTATTCAGATCGGTAATCATAACTTTTTTTTGGTTATGGATTGCAATTTAATCAATACATAGATCTGTGTGATTGGAATTTACATATCAGAGGAGAGAAACAATGTTTGCCGCTATGTATTTTATTCGATCTCATTGTCAAATATGGAAAAATAGGTAATAGATGATGATGGAACATGGTATTCATAGAAGCATGTAACGTAATTGGAATAAAATATTATTTATATACACCTTTTCAAAAAACCTAATGGACGAGTTAATCAATACTTTAAGGATAGAACCGGAAGTTTTGATGATAATTATTATTCATATGAAGAAAGAAGGAAGAAAATGAATGTAATCGAATATTTACAACTTAATACGATTCTTTGTTTCTCTGTATAATTACATAACAACATTCACGACATGAATTATATTTCATTATCGAGTTAAAAGAAGATAATGGCGATTTTATCTTAACTTAACATAGCCTATTAAATATAATGAATTTAGAAGATTAGATCTACACTAAAAGAAGAGGAAAAAAAGTTATTTAGAAGCATCACCAGACTAGCAAAGAATAATAAAGGTAATTATAAGTAGTTAGATTACTACAATAACTAGTCGCTATTAGGAGAATAAACTTCTTTAATCAATTTTACTGCAATTAATTTTTATTTATGTCTATTTAAAGTATAAAAATTATATCAGTAAATGATAAAGATCTCATCAAATTATGATTGATAGATTATTATTATTTAGAAATAGTATTATATTGATATCTATGAATCAATCAGAACTAAAAAATTTATTTAAGAGATCAATTAAAAATGGTCATATCAATAACAATCATCTTCTACCCTTTTCGAATTCTCAGATTTATGAGATTAAGATTAAGGAAGAAGGATATTTTCGTAATTTTGATTTAGTAATTGCTTTAATTAATAAAGAAGGTACAAAAAAAGAAACCTATTGTTCATCTAAACAAATGAAATATGAATATTTAGATTATAATATACATCAGAATATTCTTATGAGAACACAGCAATTTACTGAATTTTCAAAAAAAGAGAAATGTAAAATTGAAAATATAACATTTATACCAGTAGAGATAAAATCTGATAACGACATACTTGATGAAAGACTTCCTAATCAAATATTAAATGCCATTCTTACCTTTGGCAGATCTTATTTGGTAATAGACAAAAAATATGTTATAAAGAGAAATTTGCAAATATTAAAACTTCTTCCAACAACAATAATAGGATATAGTGGAAATGAAGATTATTTTGAAGTATTGTCTATATTTAAAAGATGTATAATGAATGGCATATTCAATATCCCAAAGAGAAGTTTTATTAAATTGCTAATAAATAACAATATAACTAACAAAAGTTCAGACATAGCTAGAATATATCAAAGTCTTATACTACTAGAACAAATTAATCAAAAATTAGTATATAACTATCTTTTTAGAGTTGATGAAGATGTAGATACTGATTTTTTGTTAAAGGAAGAAATAGATTTTTTAAATCAATTTTGTAATTTTTCTAGGCTACCTTCAGAAAAAACTTATACAAAAGAAATTAAAAAATTAATTAAAAATAGCAGAAATCATTTAATTACTGATTTTTTGTAAATCATTTATTATTAAAGTTATATAACTATAATATAATATATATTTTATTTTGAGTATTTATATAATAACTTTTATAGTAGTATATAACATCACATTCAAAATATTTCTTCATTAATATTCTCTGAATAATTGAATATAGCTTTTTCTTTACGTATAAAGAAACTTTTCAAAATTTTTAAATATTAAGAATTTTCTTTATTCTTTTGGAGTTTCTATTATCCATATAGGATATCTTTAAATAATTTTGAACAATTTTTTTGTTATAGAATTTATCTTTTTATATAAAAGAACAATCTCTTGTTCTTTTTTTCTTCTTGGTTGGAGACTATTTTCTGTATGTCAATCTCTCGTTTGAAGAATCTTTGTTGATTTTCTCTTTTTATTGATCTTGTATAAACCCCAAGATAAGCGGATAGAGTGAGATTTGAACCCTTCCCTTAAATATTGGTTCTTCTATCATCTATTGAAATATTTATTCGAACTATCTATATTTACTTACTAAAATTGTTTTAGAAATAATTGATAAATTAATAAAGCAAACCTAATCATAAAAACAAATGTCTGATAATATTAAAAAAAGGACGGATCTACTTACACCACAACTATTAAAAACTCCATTAGGTCAGAAAGTTACATACGAATTCCTAAGATCCTTATCTGAAGGATGTTCACTTGAAGATGCACTAGCAAAGGGAAAGTTCATTGCACAACAAAATAGTTCCTTATTACCATTTCAGATCTCTTTTATTCTAGATGTATTGAATGTCTTAGGCCCTGCCGTTATCCAATTTTTTAGTGATTCGAAAACAAGTAAATTAAAAAACTAATTATTTTAGTATTATCAAAATATTCTGATAGAATTTATTAATATTAGTAATCTTTATGTAATATTAAAACTTCACTTTTTCTATAGTTATAGTTATTAAGATAATCAATATTATTTAAATATATTTAGTCAATTTTTATTCTTCTTTATTTTTATCTCATTAAAATGATTTTTGGAATTATAAACATTACTTAATTAATTTTTAATGTCAATTATTATAGTAATGTATTATATATAGTATAATTAAATGATTTAGATTTTTAATCAAACTGCTATTAGAAATTGAAAATATGTATAAATATTATAAAATAAAATAAATAATAAAGATGAATTTAAATGACGATGCAAATGACGTAAAAAGTAACAACTATCAACATAGAGGAGTTAAAGAGATTTTAAACTCATTGTTACAAACTCCTATTGGAATTCATCAAATAATTGTATATCCTAATAATATTAAGATATTAAGAGAAACATATTTTTATTATATTAAAAAATTATTAAAAGATAATAATGAAATTGTAATATTTTTACCATATCATGAAAGTGCAGATTCAGTAAAAAATACGTTATTATCTTCATTTTTATTAACTCAAAATAATAATTCTAATTATAGAAATAATAATAATGACAAGGAAAAACAACAACAAAATATAGATATAAAAAGATACATTAACAATGGCTCTTTGTTAATTATTGATTCCTATCAAATTTTTTCTACTACTGAAACAAGAAATCAAATCGATAAAGATAATAAAAAATTTGATATTCTCAACATTAATAATAATAAATATTATAATTTTTCATCTCTAATACGAATGTCATTATCTCATGCAAAAAAATTAAAAAAAGATGGTATAACAATTTTAGCAGATTATGGGTTTATCTACAAGGAAAATGGGTTTGAAGATTTACTAGAATTAGAAAAATCTATTCCTCATACATTTGATAATATAAATATAAAACAAATTTGCTTGTACAATCAGAATGACTTCTTTCATAAATTCACAAAACTACAAAAGAAAGAATTGCTTGACTTGCATAGTAGAAGCATATTGATGATCGACTCTTAATAAATTAATAATAAAAGATAACAATTAGTAGAAATTTACAAATTTTTTATAATAATGATTTTCAGTGTCATTTGATTAATTATATCTAAAAAAATATCTTTATAATGAACATATAGTAAAACAAAATAATATCGATAGAAAATATTATATATTTTGTTACTTATAGTTTATTTGAATTATAATGTATTATTTTAATGGGGTATTTAACTAATATGGAGATTGCAAATGAGGAAATCACTAACAATTATAATGATATTCAATCTCAAATTGACAAAACAGATTTTAGAATAATTTCTTTATTAGTTCTTGGCTATGATAACAAGAAGATATCCTCTACATTAAAGATTCCTTTAAGTACTATTCAGAGAAGGACAAGGAGAATATTGCTTTCTGAAATTGTAAAACTAGAATATATACCTAATTTTAAAATGTTAGGTATCAAAAAAGGATTGTTGCATACTTATCTTCGTGATGGTCAACTACGAAAGACAGCAGAAAAGATATCAGAAATGGAAGGTATTTTATCAGTAACTATCCATGTTGGTAATTCAGATGTAGTTTCAGAATTTGTATACGAGAATAGTGAAGATTTGGTAGATATTATAGCACAAATCAAACAAATTAAAGGCGTTCAGCAAGTAGTATGGTCAGAAGAAATATCCAAACTACCTTCACATAAGGAAAATATAATGAGATCGTTCAAGAAATATTGGGAAAATAATACAAATTATAAAAGTAAGATTACAAGAAAAAAACTACAATAATAACAATAGGAAAGTTAATAATAACAAATAATTACAATAACAAAAATAATAAAAAGAATTAAGCTTAACTATATTTAATGCATATTTGTTTCTTATATACCTAAACATTAGTAAAATATTTGTTATTTTATTGTTTCTTTATTATTATCATTATTATTTATTTTAAACATATTGTAATAATTCTTTTCTCTTCTGCTCTTTCAATAAAAAAATTGAATTAATTTTCTTTCGTAATTCATTTAACACAATTGACTTGTATATCATTAATTATCAGAGCATAATTATCATAATTTTCCCTAAAATCTTCAATGCCAACATGGATCTGAATAAGCATTAGAAGTAAATCCACTGTTATTGAAAAATTCATGAAACAAATCAAGAATATCTTTTCATCATCTATGAGTAAAATTTTTAACAAATAATTTACATGTTCTATAATTTTGAAAAAAATCTTTATTATTTTTAAAAATATTATATTTTAAAATCAATGAGTTTAAAAATCATTAACCATACTAAAAATCCATGATCTTACAAAATATAAAAATTCATAGAAATTATTTAACAATTAATCTATCAATCAATTGAAACATCATGCTAATGAATTTAACTATTATTTCAAATGTCTTTTTAAGAGTAAAAAAAGAGGTTCATTGAGGCTCATGTATATATTGTTATTATATATATGTCCTCTATTTTGGTTTTTCAGTCCAAAGAACCCCAAACAGAACCTCTTTAATTAAATTAAGACAATATAGTTAAATAAAGTTATATATTTTTTCTATTGTATATTAAATTGAAAATGTAAAGATAAATATACAATTATTACCATTTCAAAATAAAACATCTATTTCTAAAAAGTACTATTAATAATTTTTTTTATTTATTTTTATTTCGATTACTTCTTTTTGTTTTTTTACCCATACTAGCATTGCAAACTGCATAGGGATTTACTTTCCTGATTTATCTTTCACTTTTTCAACACTCCTATCAAATTTTTTAGTGTCTACTCCTTTTTTGACACCTATAGGCATATTTTATATAAGTAAATATCTTTAATTAGAGTTATAGAAACATATTATATAAGTCTGTCAAAATAAAGAATATGACAATAATTAAATTATTTTTATAATCTATTATATGAATATTTACAGAGGCTACAATGTATTAACATTCATCTACCCAATCCATGCACAAGAGCAATAACAACGAGTAATGGAGATAGATCTGTGTACTTGTGTATGTCTCTCTGTGGTGACATGTACTGACGTTGTAATATATATTTATAGTAGCGAGTAATAGTAAAGCAGCTCTATTTAAAAACTTGTTGATTTTTAGGTGTTAAAGGGTGGTACCTCTAACACCCTGGTCTATATATATGACAGAAACCCTCTACTTATGCTCGATTGATATGATATACTACATTCCAACAAAAAAAATGTTCGTTCTAGAGAAGTGAGGTAATAATTTATGTCTCATATACTGAAAGTGGAAGTAGATGTTACAATAACATCCAACCGGAGCGAATGATGACATATAATATAGGATTTTGTAGCAATAATAATAAATTATAACATTAAATAAATATAAAAATAGATTTTGCTTTATTATTTTTATACTACATAAATTATTTAATAAATTATTACTTTACAATATAATCAATAGTTTATGTGCTTCCCTTTGTTGTTTGGATAAAAGTAAATGAATTTTACTTCATAGTTCACTTAATAAAATTGGCTTGTAAATAACAAACTTTTCTATACCCGGATTACTTCTCTTAAGGTGCTCAATGTATTCCTTATTGCAGTAATAAAACAGAATAATAGAGTAGGATCTATATTTTTCAATTTTTCATTCTTGGAAATAATATTTGTCATATCCATATTTTTATTAATTAATGTCAATTGAATAAAATTCCCATATAATTTTACATTCTTAAAAGAAAACACTATTACAAGGAATTTCATAATTTATTATGATCTCTTTACCATCAATATCTTTAATATAGTCATTGTTTTTATCATCAAAGAATCTTAAAGTATAGTTATCTGGTTGCATACTATCAGCAATAATATAGTCATTGAATCCACCAGTATCATTTGAATCGAAATATCCAAAAGTATCTGCTACTCCTGTGGAATTAATGAATTCCCAATATATGTTACCGTTACTATTAAAACCATTAACAGTAAAATTTATTCTATGATCTTTCAAAGTACCACATTCTGGTGATATTTTGACAATAGGAGAAGTAGAAGAATAATTAAGTTCTACATCCATTAAAAAAAATGACAGAATAAATGATAAACTTAAAAATGAAAGATTTCTTTTTTGCATTTGCTCAAATTCGTAATTTAATTATTTAAACTTATTATGTAATGATTATAAAATAAATCAAAAAAAATTTTTATTGTAATAGTTTTTCTATTTCATTTAATTTATTATTTATATTATTTACCATTTTTTGTATATCTTCTGCATTGGCTTTTCCTTGTATAAGATTACGCAGTTGTTCTCTTAATAAAACTTCAGTATCTTTCATAAGTGATTCATCATGTTTTGTTATTTCACCTTCTAAAAATTCAAAGTTATCCAAATATGCTTCTATTACTAAAGTTTCAGCATTCTGATAATCGCCATCATTCTTTATCTTTTCAATAGATTGTTCCAGTAGACTGCGAATATTATTAATTAATTCTGATGATTCTGTATCTGTTGAAACAAGAATTGAAAGATCCTTTGCTTGTACATTTAGTATATTTGGTATAGTATTTGCTATATTATTGATTATTGTAGAAATTTGTTTTGCATCTTGTTTATTATTCATAGATGTATTTAATTTATTAAGTGAATTTTTGATTTCTGTAAATTTATTAACCATAATTGTTTGATTTACATTGTTAATTGTTTTATTCAATAATTCATTGGCAGATGAAACGAACCCTTGAGAATCTTGATATTCTGCTATATTTGTAATTGTACCATTTTCTATTCCTATATCATATTCTGATTCAGCAGTTTTAAGTAAATTTATCAAAATACTCATATTAAATTTAATATCAGCAATCTCATTTTCTGGTATAGCCTTAATTATTGCTTTATCTAATAAATTCTTGATAAAAGATGCAGAATCAATAAATTCAGCAGATGAAGATGTAAAAACTATTGCTGTTAAATTCTTTAAAGAATTTATTAATGTATTATTTAATTCATTATCTACAGATGATAATTGGTCTCTAATTAACGTATATATTTCATTTATTGGATGAAAAGTATGTGTCTGTGCAAGTTCATTATTTCCTGCTTGTTTATTTAAAATTGCAGCAGATAAATGTCCCTTTATAAATTCTATATTTGTAGCAAAATCAACATTTGTATTATTTAATGAAATTGATGATGATGAAGAATAAGAAGAAGAATTATTGATGATATTAGACTTTTCTTCAGCAGCCCATGCCATTATTGTAGGAAATATGACAATAATTAATAGTACAATAAAATAAATATTAGTTATTTTCATAATAACAAGGCTTAAAATCACAAATATATTTAAAAATATTGCTTATTCTCCAATACGAAATTATATATCCAAACAATATTTTGATAGTTAAAATTTGACTTATCAAGTATATCTATTATTATTATCTATTCGTAAAAAATTGCCGTAAAAACAATAGAATGGAAGAGTATACACCTATAAAAGAGTAGGAGATTAAATGATCTAATTGTATTATAATATAATAAATTTATAATATTTAAAAAAACACCAGATTTCTTTTTTTTCTATTTGATTTAACTATAATGTGAACTTAAATACAAAATCCTATTTATAATCTCTGAATTGTGGATCAGTAGTCCTTTGAATAGTATAATCATGTCACCAAAATATCATAAGATGACATCTTTATGTGTTATTTAAATAAAAAGAATATAATTAATTAAACAAACTAACAATAAAATCCTTTTTTGATTTCACAAAGTATATCTTTTACATCACTGTCTACCTTACTAGGATCTCTTTTTAAATCCAAATCTTTTTCCATTTCTCTTATCTTGTCAATGTATTTTTTTATCATTATCTGATAATAAGAATGCTTGAGATTTCTCCAAAAGCATTATGGCTCTTTTAATAAATTGTTGAGCATCTTGATATTCTAATAAATTAATAATTTGTCCATTATACATTTGCTTCATTAAATTCTTCAGATGCAATATTTATTAATTCTGCAGTAACATTGAGTATATAATCGCCTCTATTTCTTTTTTCTAAAGATATTGACTGGTCTAATGCATCATTAAGCAGATTCTCTAATTTTGCTTTCTCTATGATAATTTTATTTATATCATTTGACTTTACAGTTTGAACATAATTGTTTAATTTGGTTGAAAACTCTTTTGTTAAGGTTTCATTTGTTTGAATTAATCTGTTATTTATTATATCGACAATTTCTTCAATAGGGTGTAATGCGTGGGCAATGGCTAATACACTATTATTACTTTGAACATTTATAATTGAAGCATCTAAATGCCCCTTCATTTGTTCTAAGTAGCCATGAAATTCATGATCGCTTATAGCAGATTGTTGAGCATCTACAAAAGAAAATAAATTGTTATCGGAATACAATAAGGGAATGTAATGATCTAATAAGAATTTTATTTATTAATTTACCAATTCTAACTAATTAATTGATTCTTCATATTCTTATTGTATTTTCTTATATATTTAATAGTATATTCTAATTCTGATAGATTCTTTGACAATTTAGTTACAATATCTTGGTATTCTTGATCTTCATTTTGATAAGTAATAACTTGTAAATAATAATGATGGAGTTCCTCATGTATTTCTTCTAATCCTTTTAATGGGAACATCTAACAATTAATCTAATATAATATTATTATAAGATTCTAATCATTTATCTTTATTATTTTTATTTGTATTTTTTATCTTAATTTGTCTATTTCTTTTTAATTGTTACAACAAATTTTATATTATCAGAAATAATATATCAACAAGAAAGACAAAGAAGAGCAACAGCAAAGTAGTTCCAAACAACGAAAAAAACAACAAAGAAGAAGAAAAACAATCACAAAAAAAGATATTATTACGATCCTATAATCTATGACGCAGATAAAAATCAAAAAAAAGATATACAAACAGCAATAGATATTAATGATGATAATAATAGTTCCAAACAAGATCAAGAACAACAGATTGTTAGAAACGCCAAAGAGATTACAAACTATTATCTAGAACTTCATAAAAATATGTTAAATACTTA